>CAZYDY010000088.1:0-7363 GCA_964646245.1 uncultured Sphaerobacteraceae bacterium | reverse complement strand
AGTTCGTACGTTGGTATCATTTAGAAGAAATCCCGGCCACCACACTGGCATATAAGGACACTGCATGATTACGTCGGCAATCAGAACGCTTTTTGGAATCGTCATGGCCGCTTTGCTGGTAACCCCGGTGGCGGCCTTTGACCCGCCTGCCGGTCAGGTGTGGGCCAAACCGTCTGCGGCTGAACTGGGAATCCCCCAGGAGAATATGCCGCGATTCCTCGGGCAATCGCAGATCGATGCATATGTACCGGAGACCGGTCACTCGGTAACCGGCTATATGCTGGATTACTGGCGGGCCAATGGCGCGGAGACGGTGTACGGCAATCCGATCTCGCAACCGTTTGGTGCCAGCAATCAGCTCTACAGCCAGGCATTCGAGCGCGGGATCTTCCAATACTCACCAGTGTGGCTCCATTCAGACGACGCAGCTGTGCGACTGATGCCGATCGTGAAGCAAAGCCTGGACGAAAGCCGCAACGAACGTCGCTCCGATGGACGACGGGAAGCTGCCGATCGCCGCTCAGGTGTGGTACCTGCAAGCGTTAATACCGTTCGCGCCGAAGAAGTGGCGGCACTCGGCGGTCGCCTCAGCACCGAAACGGGGTTCAGCATCGCTGGCCAGTTCGGGGCATGGTACGACGCGCACGAAGGCTGGTTTTACATGGGGTCACCCGTCAGTGAGCCCATGCGGATTCGCGGCGTCGAAGGGCAGATGTTCGAGAATGGCATCCTGCTCATCCAGGACGGGGAAGTAACGGTGGCGCCGCTTCCACGCGAAAACCCCGCGCGGTATGGATTCGACACCACTCCCATCGAGCAGGGTGATCGGCCGGTATACTCCGAGGCACTCTTCTACACCACATGGAATCCATACGGTGTTGATCCAACAGCCATTCCCCCCGGACCAAAGCACATTGTGGTGAGCATAAGTGAGCAGACGTTCCGCATGTACCAGGGCGATGTGCTTGTGCTGGAAACACTCACCAGTACCGGACTGGCTCCAAATGAGACCGAAATCGGTTTCTTCCATGTGCGTATCAAATATGAAAGCCAAACAATGCAGGGCTTTACCGATGGCACGGGCGAAGTGATCGGGCTCGGTAATGAAGGCGAAGGCGAACACTGGGCGGTATCAGACGTTCCGAACATCCTGTATTTCAACTATCAGGCCGAGGCGATTCACGGTGCCTACTGGCACAACAATTTCGGAAATCGTATGAGCCACGGATGCGTCAACCTTCCATTGGATGTAGCTGCGTTTGTCTGGGAGTTCGCTCCGCTCGGCACACCGGTGACCGTTGTCGAGTAAACATTCACACCAGTCGGTTCTCGGTTGATGAAACGGGGCAATGCAGTAGAATAGCCCAAACGCGGCATCCTTTGGCCTGATGCCGGTTCCGCACGAATCACCGGATCATCATTGAGCACGACACAGACATCGCACCCGGATCGCATCCTGCAGGTGGTAGCTTTTGCCAACCAGAAGGGCGGCGTAGGCAAGACCACCAGCGCAGTGAATACCGCTGTGGTGCTCGCTGCCCGCGGACTGCGTGTGCTCCTGCTGGATCTTGATCCACAAGGCAATACAACATCCAGCCTGGGTATCGACAAATCCGCGCTTGATGGCACGATGTACGACCTGCTGGTGCAGTCGCTCGAGTTCAATGAAATCGTGCAACGTGAGGTGCGTCCAAACCTGGATGTACTCGCCACAACGTCAGACCTGGCAGGCGCCGAAATCGAGCTTGTGAATGAAGCGAATCGAGAACGTCGCCTCGCGCAGGCACTGCATTCAGTGCGGCATGAGTACGATGTGGCGCTCATCGATTGTCCGCCTTCGCTCGGTTTGCTGACATTGAACGGACTCACCGCTGCCAATTCGGTCGTTATTCCAATCCAGTGCGAGTTCCTTGCGTTGGAAGGTGTGGCGCAGTTAATCCAAACCATCGACCTTACACGTAAGCATCTCAACCCCCAGCTCGATCTGCTGGGTGTTCTTATGACGATGTTCGACTCACGCACCCGGCTTTCGGCACATGTGGTGGCCGAGGTGCGCCAATACTTCCCCGATCATCTTTTTGAAGCAATCGTTCCGCGCTCGGTAAGACTGGCCGAAGCTCCCAGCTATGGCCAATCGATTGCCGAATACGATCCGTCGTCGCGCGGCGGCGAAGCCTATGACCAATTTGCCGACGAGCTTGTTGCTCGCCTCGGTATCGATTTCCCAACCCTTAAGGAGAGTGACGTACGTGACAAACCAAACCATGCGTGATGACAAGTTCGCAGGACTCGGGCTTACATTTGATGATGTGCTGCTGATACCCGGAAAGTCCGATGTTATTCCCGCTGAAGTGAGCCTCGCTACCCGGCTCGCTGGCGACATCATGCTCAATGTTCCAATAGTTTCTGCTGCGATGGACACCGTTACCGAGCATCGAATGGCCATCGCCGTTGCGCGGGAGGGAGGTATCGGCATCATTCACCGTAACCTCAGCACAGAGGAGCAGGCAGACGAAGTCGACAAGGTAAAGCGTTCGGAGAGTGGCATGATCGTGGAACCGATCACACTCGGTCCGGATGATCTCGTCTCCGATGCACTCAGCCTGATGGAGCGATTCCGCATTAGCGGTGTGCCGATTACAGACCAGAACAACAGGCTCGTCGGCATTCTGACCAACCGCGACCTACGATTCGTGCAAGATACCGAACAGCCGATTTCCCAAAAGATGACGAAGGACAACCTCATCACGGCACCGGTTGGTACCACGCTGGAGCAAGCCGAAAGGATGTTCCACAACAACCGTGTTGAGAAGTTGCCTGTGGTGGACGACGACGGCTACCTCCGCGGATTGATCACGATTAAGGACATCCAGAAGAAAATCCAGTACCCGCTTGCCGCCAAGGATGATCAGGGCCGACTTCGTGTTGGCGCAGCCGTAGGCGTAGGACCATCCGGAGAAGAGCGCGCCGATGCGCTTGTGGAGCGCGGGGTGGACGTGATTGTGGTTGATACTGCACACGGGCACAATTCCGGCATCCGGGAAACCGTTCGCAACATCAAGAAGAAGCATGATGTTGCTGTGATTGCTGGCAATATCGCTACGGGTGCGGCAGCAGCAGACCTCATCGATGTCGGGGCAGACGCCCTCAAGATCGGAATCGGCCCCGGCACCATCTGCACAACACGTGTAGTAGCCGGTACTGGTGTACCGCAAATCACCGCAATCTATGAGGCCGCAAAAGTTGCCGAGCAGCATGGCATTCCGGTTATCGCGGATGGCGGTATCCAGTACAGCGGCGATATCGCGAAGGCAATCGCTGCCGGCGCAAGCTCTGTCATGCTGGGCTCACTGCTCGCTGGCCTGGATGAGAGCCCGGGCGAAGTCATCGTCTCCGGCGGTGAACGCTACAAGGAATATCGAGGCATGGGCAGCCTGGCGGCCATGCGCGGTCGCAGCTTCAGCAAGGACCGCTATTTCCAGGGCGATATCGGCAATGTGAACAAGCTGGTTCCGGAAGGAATCGAAGGACGAGTTGCCTATCGTGGCGCACTCCAGCCGCAGATTTACCAGCTCCTTGGTGGACTGCGAAGTGCTATGGGTTACGCAGGCGCACCGGATATCGAAACGCTGCGCACAAAATCACAACTCATTCAGATTACGAACGCAGGCTTGCGCGAAAGCCATCCACACGATGTCCAGGTTACGCGTGAAGCCCCGAACTACCGCCTCTCCGGACGGTAAGGAGAAATCGCTTGAGCATTGATTTCAACAGCGAATTTGGACAGAAGGCGCTGAGCCAGCTGCATAACGAACACGTGGTTTGGCTAACGACGGTCGGATCAAAATCCGGCACTCCGCAGCCGAATGTCGTCTGGTTCCTGTATCAGGATGGCGACATCATCGTGTACACAAAGCCGGCATACCAGCGCCTGGAGAACATCGCGAAGAACCCGAAGGTGAGCCTGAACTTCAACACACCTGAGGACGGTGAAGCGATGACCGTTTTCACCGGCACAGCGGTGATTGACCCGGCAACGAAATCGGTGATCGATAATCCGGAATATATCGAAAAGTACGAACGCTGGATGGATCACATCGGCACCACGCCTCAGGCGATGAGCGATGACTACTCGGTGCCGATCCGCATCAAGCTCGAGAAGCTCCGCGGCTGGTAGGGTTTGCACCGTGACTGAATCATCTGCGCAACCGCAAAATGGCTGGATCACACCGCCTTACGATGAAAAGCCCTCGCTGCCACGTGGTCGCAACCAAATCCTGATGCGACTCGGTTTCGCCGCACTGCAAGGGCTTATCCTCTGGACGGCGTTCCAGATCTATAAAGTTGCGCGGCGGGAGTTCATCCCGCCCGATGCCCAGGTAGCATTCGATAACGCCCTCGATATCATCAGTATCCAGGAATCCATGGGGCTCATGTTCGAGCTTGAGTGGCAGCAATGGGCGCTGAGCCGGGGCGATTGGTACATCACCGCCTTCAATCAGGTGTACGCCTACTACATGTGGTGGGTCATCGGCGGCATGATGCTGGTCGCATTCCTGGCGCCGGAACGGTTCCGGTATATTCGTCGTGCGTTTTACATCAGCATGCTGCTGGTAACGCCAATGTACCTGATCTACCCTCTTGCGCCACCGCGTTTCATGCAGGATTACGGGTGGCCGTTTGTCGATACACTGGCTGTGTACGGACCGAATTACTTCGACGATACCGGTGCCGTGGTGCAGGCGAACCGCTACGCAGCCATGCCCAGCATGCATGTGGGTTGGACCACGTTTGTGGCAGTCGCGGTTTCGCTGTTGTTCTCCAGCCCGAAAGTGCGGCTGGCCTTCATCACATTCATGGCGCTTCTCATGACGTATGTTGTGATCATCACCGGAAATCACTACTGGCTCGATGCCCTTGTTGGATGGATGTTCATTGGCGCAGCATTTGTGATCAACCGGTTCATCCCCTACCCTCTCATCAAGCGGTATTTCCTGAACCGAAAGAATCCAGGTTCTGAACCCCGGACCAACGAACCGCTTCAGCATCAAATCGACTGAGTGAAGGGATAAGCAATGACTCTCGACTTCACGACCGATCACGGCAAAATGGCACTTGATCAGCTTCAAAACGAGATTGTCATCTGGCTAACAACAGTCACACCGAAAGGCATGCCGCAGCCGAATCCAATCTGGTTTGTTTGGGAAGACGATTGCGTTATCACCTGGGTACAGCCTCATAGCGCTCGCCTCCGCAACCTTGAGCATAATAATCAGGTGAGCCTGAACATGGTGGGCGATGCAGCGGCGCATCATGTCACCGTGCTCACCGGTACCGCCGAAATCGATGAGAGCATTGGCTCTCCGCTTGATAGCGAGCAGTACATGAAGAAATACGCGCATCGCTGGGCGAGCATGGATATGACACCAGAAAGCGCCGCAGAAGAGTTCTCCCTCCCACTTCGCATCCGACCAACCAAACTCCGTGGCTTCTAGAAGACGGTTCATTTAACAGTCCTCTAGCCCTCCCGCCTTCGCGGGAGGGTATTCTGATATCGGGTTCTGACGCACTTCACACGTCCATTATTTGATTCAATATCACATTATCGCGATATGCTTGACGCGAGATAGACAGTGTCGTAGCATTGTCGTGGAGCCGTGTCCCGCGGCACGAAACCCCCAAAAAGAGATCAACCACGTTTCGGACAATGGGGTTCGAAACTATAAAGAACAGGACGAAACCTATGATGATGCCACCTACGATGCTGGTACCACACGAAGAGCTGCTCTATTCGGCGCAGATGAGCCCGGAGCTCCGGCGTATGGATATGTTCAATCGCGCCCGCCGCGAAGAACGCGAAGCAATGCTGTATAACGTCAACCCACGTCGATCTGCCGCTACAGTCAGCAAGCGACGCGACGCGAACGACTCAACTTCACTTTCTCGAATAATCAATGGACTGCGAAATGGAATCGGCAATGCGCTGGTAACCGCGGGAAATCGCATCCAGTCACCTGCCTAATCGCAAACCGGGCAGAATCAGAGCGAAACGGGAGGTCCCTGGCGGGCCTCCCGTTTCGCTCTTCGGTATCATTGCCATATAACGAACGCTCGCGTGAGAGAAGGGATTCCCCGCATCCGTATGACCCGCATCATCGCCTTCTTTAACCAGAAGGGTGGCACTGCCAAAACCACCAGTACCCTCAACGTCGCCGCCGCGCTGGCCGAACGAGGCCGCCGCGTTTTGACGATTGATCTCGATCCCCAGGCCAGCCTGAGCATGGCTATCGGCACCGATGTCGCCAACCTCGAGAAATCAGTCTACGACCTGCTCCTGGATGAGGACCTCAGCATCGCCGATGTCGTGCAGCCAACCACCATTGAAGGCATCGATATCGTGCCGTCACATCCGGACCTGGCCGCCGCCGAACTGGAGCTACTCAACGTCCTGGAGCGCGAACGCCAGCTTGATCATCGGCTCAACTCCGCAGACCTTGCTGCCTATGACTACGTGCTGATCGATTCGCCACCTGCCCTCAACATCATCAGCATCAACATCCTGGTCGCCATCGACGAGCTGGTGGTGCCAATCGAACCGCATCCGCTCTCCCTGATGGTGCTGAAGCGCCTCTTCGAGACCATTCGTATGATCAGTCGCCTCAATCCAGACCTGCACGTCATGGGATTCCTGCCGACCAAGGTGCACCACAGCTCCCGGCTTGCGCAGGATATGCTGGAACAACTGGAAGATCAGTTCCCCCAGTTACCACTGTTGCCGAGTATTCCACTGAGCGTGCGTGGTGCAGAAAGTACCGCCGAACGGACCAGCGTACTGCAGTACATGCCGAGGTCGAATGTCGCCGCCGCCTATCGCGATGTGGGCGCATGGCTGGAGGGCAATGCCGATGAGTAGCAAACCGCGTCGGAGCAGACGCTTCACCGTCGATGACCTGTTCACCGATACGCGACCGCAAGCGACTGGTGTGCAAGATCTTGCTGACGCCCGCGAGATCGACCTCAACCGCATCGAGCCGGACCCCGACCAGCCGCGCCGCACATTCGATGAGGATCGACTGGAGGAGCTTGCCGCTTCCATCCGGTCCGAAGGCATTTTGCAACCGATTGCCGTGCGATATGACGCCGATGCCGACAAGTACATCGTGCTCCATGGCGAACGCCGCTGGCGCGCGAGCCACCGCGCCGGGTTGAAATCCATTCCCGCACTGGTGCGGGATGTGCCCGAGGAACGTCGCCTGCTCCAGCAACTGATGGAAAACGTTGTCCGCGAGGACCTCAACGCCGTCGACCGCGCTGCAGGCCTGCGCGCGCTCAAACAGCAGTTGGGTGACGTCGGCTGGGAACG
>CAZYDY010000087.1:0-7398 GCA_964646245.1 uncultured Sphaerobacteraceae bacterium | reverse complement strand
GAATCAGATGTTCGCTACGATGATGCGGAGGAGCGGTTCCCACATATTTACGGGCCACTCAATCCGTCGGCAGTGGTGGCAGAGCTTCCCGTGCAGCGGCAGCAAGACGGTACCTTCGTGCAGCTCGGAAGTGCTTGAGTGGTGGCGGCTGCGTACGTACGAAACCTTGTGAAGACTCCGGGAAATTATGTGTAAGCCACGCTATCGGTGTTGTATCATGACCGTGGTATGCCGCCTTGGCATAGGTGGTAATCAACGTTGGGAGTTGAGCACCGCTGCTCAATCAACGGAAGTGCAGGCAAGATTCAGTAAGGGAAACAGGGGCTGTTTCTTGCACGGATGATATTCCAATCAATCTCACTATCCGAACTGCGCATAGACAAAGGCTAACAATACACGTGGCAATAGCAATAGATTCAGGTCGCAGCAAAAGCGGTTTCTTTGGAATTCGCTTGCCCAGGATTATTCGACTAATGATGGATCACATCGACGAGGCAGCAACAGAGTTTGTTTGGCGGAAGGGGAGAAATCTCATCTGCCTGACTCGCTCTGGCGATTCCTGGACAGTTAAGTACCAGACAGCCAGTCGACTTCTTGGTCCAAGTAATGTTCAGTACCAGGCGACCCATCGACAGGCAAAGCTGGCTGCATGGGATGTGATGGCGAGAGTCATTAACGCCTGTCACGATGAAGATGAAGGCCTGCAGGTAGCACTCCGTGCTGCGCAGTGGATGCGTAATACGGATTCACAGGAAGCACGTGCCTGAACTACCAGAAGTCGAAACCGCCAGGCGTCTCTCTGAAGAGCACCTGGTGGGCCGGGCGATCTCCGAAATCGACGTTCGGCTTCCCAAAATCCTCCGTGATTCTCCCATTCCAACCGCAGATGTCCTGACAGGCGCAACAATGATCGCTGCTCGTCGGCGTGCCAAGGTAATGACATTGGATTTTTCCAATGAACTCTCCCTTATGTTGCACTTCAAGCTCGCGGGTCAGTGGGCAATATTCCTGCCGGATGGAACCAGGCATGTTGCTGGACATCCACATCCGAAACCGGATGGCGAGTATCCCCACAAGGCGACTCACGCCACCATCACGTTTAGCGATGACACGGTGGTTCAGTATTCCGATATTCGCCAGTTCGGCTGGTGGCGCATCATGGAGACCGGGTCAGTCGAAGATGCCTTGGCAGTGTTCGGATATGGACCGGAAGCGACCGGAAACCTGGACGTCAACGGACTCGCCGATGCGATGTTGCGTCGAGGCATCGCTATCAAGGCGTTGCTGCTGGATCAGTCGTTCATAGCCGGTCTCGGCAACATCTATGTCGATGAGGTGCTTTGGCTTGCGCGAGTTCATCCCGCCACGCCTGCCAATGCCATTAGCACAGTGAAGCGGCGCGAAATAATACGACATATCCCTGATGTGATGGCCGAGGGGATCCGCCAGGGCGGGGCGAAGATCATTAACAACATCGCCCATCCAGTCGACGATTTCCCCGCAATCCATGCCCGAGTGGGGGAGCCATGCCTCCGCTGCGGTACCACCATCCAAAAGATTCGCGTGGCCCAGCGCGGAACATATGTTTGCCCCAAATGCCAAAAGCTCCCTCAACCGGTAATCATCCGGTAGAGAGAGCTTCTCAATAACACTAATCGCCGTAGAATACGTCGGGATCCGCCTACGGACGGAAATCACTTTCGGGCGTAATTCCTCGCACGAACTCAGCGATGACCTGTGCGGCTGATTCGAGATCCTGAAGGCTAATCACCTCGCTCGGGCTGTGCATGTATCGGTTTGGAATCGAAACCAGTCCAACCGCGATGTTCGCTCCTGAGCGGATGATATTGTCCGCATCGGTGCCAGATCGGAGTCCGTTTGCCTGGACTGGCGCATTGATCTCCAGCTTCTTGGCGGCATCTCGCAGACCCGCGAACACTCCGGGTGTTACGGATGCACCGCGGCCAAGTACGGGACCGCCACCAACGGCGATTTCACCATCACTCTTCTTGTCCGCGCCCGGGTAATCCGTGGCGTGGGTAACATCAATAGCAATCGCGACCTGTGGTTTCACGTGCCAGCTCAGCGTTGTTGCGCCGACGAGGCCGATCTCTTCCTGCGTTGCTGCAACGCCGACTACATTCACCGCTGGTGGATTCTCGGCGAGGATTTGCGTGGCCCGATAGGCGACGTAGGCGCCGGTGCGGTTGTCCATACTTCGGCTTGCCCAGAGATCATCTGTGAGCTCAAGTGGCTCGGCGGCAATCACAGCTGGGTCTCCAATGCTGATTTGCCCGGTGGCCTCGTCCCGGTTCTTCGCGCCGATGTCGATCCACATATCCTTGATCTTGGTCGGCTTCTCGCGGTCGGCCGGAGTGAGCAGGTGAGCGGCTTTTTTGCCGATGACACCGTACACATCGCCATCGTTACCCGCGATCACAATTCGCTGCCCAACGACAACCTGGTCATCCCAGCCGCCGATTTTGTCGAACCAAACGAATCCGTTTTCATCGACGTGTGTGACGATGAATCCGATCTCATCGATATGACCCTCAATCACCACGGTGTAGTCGCTGTCGGCAGTGCCGTTCACAAACGCATAGCTGTTACCGAGGTTGTCCCAGTCGATTGATTCGGCCCATTCGCTGGCTGCCTCGCGCCAAATCTTCGTTGGAGCCTCCTCAAAGCCGGAAGGTCCGGGGGCCGTAATCAGCTTGCGGAAAAACTCTTTATTTCGAGCATCCATTAATACGAATTCCTTTCATGGATGGATACGTAGACATTGATTGCGAGGATACCACCTTGACATGTATCGAGTTGCTGGCGTACTGTGCATTCAATCAAATAGGCCAACAGGCGTTGATCGGAACAAGTACACGTAACAAACGCGGATGATAGCGAATCGGGGATGGTGAAAGCCCGAACAGACGCGAGCGTGGAATGGGTCCGGGAGTTGCGCTCCGAAATGTTTACAAAGTAGGCGGCGCCGGTGTCTCCACCGTTATCTGGAGCCTCGTATCGAATGCAGCGCATTCCGTACGACAGAGTGGCCGGCACATGGTGTGTTGGCAACGAGGGTGGCACCGCGGTGGAATCTTTCCTCCGTCCCTTTCCTGGGATGGGGGTTTTTCGTTTTTCCTCCACGGTCAAATGCAAAGGAACAATCATGACAACGGTCACCAGGAATCCGCAACGAGTATCGCCTTCGCTTGATGAAGTGCGTCAAATTGCCGCAGAGTCTTCCGGGGATATCTGCACCATACCAATTTATCGGGAAGTGTTCGCGGATATGGAGACTCCTGTCTCCGTCTACCTCAAGCTCTCCAATGGCACCGCGAACACCGGCTTCATACTGGAGTCAGCCGAGGGCGGCACGCAGATCGGGCGGTATTCATTCATTGGCTCCGGAAATATTGGAACGGTGACGCTTCAGGGTGGCCGGGCCACGTTTGAAGGTGATTTCACCAGTGACATCACGAGCTATGACGATCCTCTGGACGCGATAGCCGACCTGGTCGCGCCGTATAAAACGCATGCCAGCGACAAACTTCCGCGCTTTACTGGCGGTGCTGTTGGATTCCTCGGCTACGACGTCATTCGGCATTTCGAGCCCCGGGTTCCTCCTCATCAGAATCCAGGATTAGGCTTCCCGGAAGCACAGTTCCATATTGCCGATACCCTGGTCGTTTTCGATCACCTGGAACGTGTCCTCAAGGTGACCAGCCACGTTCAACTCAACGATAGCGCTGGACTCGAGGCTGCCTATGATTCTGCGGTCGACCGCATTCACAAGGTGATAGGCCGACTCAATGAACCTCTTCCCGAATATCCGGTTGGTGGAGAGATTCCTTCCACATCAGTCGCGGACAGGCGTCGACCCAACATGACGCAAGATGCGTTCGAGGAAATGGTCGAGGCGGGCAAGAAGTACATCCGCCAGGGGGATATCTTCCAGGTCGTGCTGAGCCAGCGAGTGGATGTGGATACACCGGCGCATCCGTTCTCGATCTACCGGGCGCTTCGAACAGTGAATCCTTCGCCCTATATGTTTTATCTCGATTTTGGCGATCACCAGGTGGTGGGAGCATCGCCGGAACTCCTGGTGCGACTGGAGAACGGGGTCGTGAGCAATCACCCGATCGCTGGCACCAGGCCACGAGGTGCTACGACTGCTGAAGATAACGCGAACGCTGAAGAGTTGATTTCGAACGACAAGGAACGTGCCGAGCACATCATGCTTGTGGATCTCGGGCGGAACGATATCGGGCGTGTCAGCAAGCCAGGAACCGTCCGCCTCTCCAAGCAGATGGAGATCGAGCGCTTTAGCCATGTGATGCACATCGTGAGTAACGTGGATGGCGATATTGCCGACGACATGCGAGCTGTGGATGCACTGCGGGCGTGCTTCCCGGCAGGGACGGTCTCCGGAGCGCCCAAGGTGCGGGCCATGGAGATCATCGCAGAGCTGGAGCCAGACGCTCGTGGTGTGTATTCAGGGGCAGTCGGGTACCTCGATTTCAGTGGCGAAATGGATACATGCATCGCCTTGCGAACACTTGTGTATAAGGACGGCGTCGCCAGCTTGCAGGCGGGCGGGGGGATCGTAGCGGACTCAACGGCCGAAGGTGAATACCAGGAAAGCCTGCACAAGATGGCGGCCCTGGTGCGAGCGATTGAGCGCGCTGAGCAACTCGAGGAAAGTGCCGGGGAGGTACGATCATGATTTTGCTGATCGATAATTACGATAGCTTTACCTACAACCTCTATCAGGCACTGGCAGAACTCGGTGCCGAACTGGAAGTTGTGCGAAACGACAAGATCACTGTGGCCGAAGTCGAAGCTCGTTTGGATGAAATCCAGGGAATCGTTATCTCACCGGGTCCCTGTACTCCTGCCGAGGCCGGAATCAGCGTAGAGCTGATTAAGCAGTTGGCCGGCAAAGTCCCCATGTTCGGAGTGTGCCTCGGACATCAGAGCATGGCGGAGGCGTTCGGTGCCGATGTTGTCCTCGCTCCCGAGTTAATGCATGGGAAGACGAGCGAGATTTATCACGATGGCAAGGGAGTCTACGAAGGATTGCCAAATCCGTTCGTTGCTACTCGCTATCATTCGCTTACCGTTGATCCGGCAACTGTACCTGCCGAACTAGAAGTAACGTCTCGATCGGACGACGGCATTATCCAGGGACTCCGTCACCGCGAACTTCCGCTTGAGGGTGTTCAGTTCCACCCAGAGAGTTTCCTTACAACTGAGGGACCAACCTTGCTTGCCAACTTCCTCCGCAGTTGCGGACTCGATGTGGAAACAAAGAGTCCTGCACCAATCGGGTACTAGATTACGGAGTTACGTATGTCTGAACGCATAAAAATCCAGGAGGTACTTCGCTCCGTCATCGATGGTGAGGAACTCAGCCAGGATCAGGCCGAAGCCGCAATGAACCAGATCATGAACGGCGAAGCAAGTGAGGCCCAGATCGGGGCATTGGCAGTTGGGCTCCGAATGAAAGGCGAAACCACCGACGAAATCGCCGGCTTCGCCCGAGCCATGCGGGAGCACGCCGTCACGGTCGACATTGATTCAGATAACCTGCCGCTCCTTGATACATGTGGAACCGGTGGCGATCACAGCAACTCTTTCAACATCAGCACCACAGCGACATTTGTGATTGCGGCGGCTGGCGTACGCATCGCCAAGCACGGCAATCGTGCTGCCAGCAGCCAGTGTGGCTCGGCTGATGTACTGGAGGCACTCGGCGTTCGCATTGAGCTCACACCACGTGAGGTTGAGACATGTGTTGAGCAAGTCGGGGTCGGGTTCATGTATGCCCCGGCGTATCACCCGGCCATGAGGTTTGTTGGTCCCGCGCGCAAGCAGATAGGTGTACGCACCATCTTCAACTTGCTTGGCCCGCTCACGAATCCGGCCGGAGCGCGGCATCAGCTTATAGGTGTCGGCATTCCTAAGATCGCTCACCAGCTCGCCGAAGTGCTGCAGGTACTAGGGAGCCAGCATGCTGTACTCGTGCATGCAGAAGAGGGGATGGACGAGGTTGGCGTTCAGGGCACCACCCGTGTCACCGATTTCAATGCTGCCAGGGGCACGATAGAAACCTACGATGTCACACCGGAAGATTTTGGACTTCAACGGGCCGATCCT
Organism: uncultured Sphaerobacteraceae bacterium; assembly: GCA_964646245.1. GTDB lineage: Bacteria > Chloroflexota > Chloroflexia > Thermomicrobiales > UBA6265 > UBA6265. The sequence continues at coordinate 1,242 of CAZYDY010000087.1, read as the reverse complement.
GCCGAATTGGTGGGTGGGGACGCCGCGAAGAATAAAGAGATTACCCTCAGCATCTTAAGCGGTGAAAATGGCCCACGACGAACCGTCACGCTGCTCAATGCGGGTGCGGGTATCTATGCTGCGGATGCAGCCGAGTCGTTTGCAGATGGAGTGAAAATTGCTGCGGAGATGATCGATTCCGGCAAGGCAATGGCGAAAATGGAGGAGTTGATCACCCTTACACAGGAGCTTTCGGTATGACGCACGTTCGGGAAACCGGTACATATCTGGATCGAATCCTTGCCCAGACTGTAGAAACTGTTGCAGCAGACAAGCTGATCACCTCTGCGGCCGAAATGGCCAACAAGGTGCGGTTTGCGCCTCAGCCAATCCCTGCCAGTCTTCAACGCGATACGTTGACAGTCATCGCTGAATTCAAGCGAGCGTCGCCGAGTAAGGGACGTTTCCCCGTTGAGGTGTCTCCGAGAGACGTCGCCGATGCGTATAGTAATGGGGGGGCTGCTGCAATTAGTGTGTTGACAGACGAGCCTTTCTTCCAGGGGTCACTCGAGGACCTCAGCAGTGTTGTTAAGACTGTGGCTGGCAGGGTCCCTGTGTTGCGCAAGGACTTCACGGTCGATGAGTACCAGATCGACCAGTCCCGCGTGCATGGTGCCAGCATGATTCTCCTGATCGTTGCGTGCCTGGATGACGCACAGCTTAGGGATTTCCGGGAACACGCAGAAGCACTTGGTATGCAGGCACTTGTGGAAGTTCACGACGAGGATGAAGCCGAGCGCGCAGTAAAGAGCGGTGCATCGCTTATCGGAATCAACAACCGTGACCTGCGCTCCTTTAACATGGATTTGGCCACAACAGAACACATTGCGCCTCAGCTCCCAAAGGGAACCACAATCGTCGGTGAAAGCGGGATTTACACCGCAGAGGATGCGGAGCGGATGGCCTCTGCCGGCTGCCACACGATTCTGGTCGGAGAGTCGTTGATTCTCCAGGCCGATCGCGCAGCGGCAGTTCGAGAACTCGCGAGTGTGAGGCGAATCTGATGTTCGTGAAACTGTGCGGATTGCGCACACTTGATGATGCAAGGGCCGCGATTGACGCCGAAGCAAGCGCGCTCGGATTTATTCTGGCAGAGAGTAAGCGGCAGGTGACCCCCGAACTGGTGGCAGGTGTGCGGGATGAGATCGTTTCTCCACCGACTATCGTGGGCGTGACCGTCAATCGTTCGTCAGCAGATTTGAA
>CAZYDY010000086.1:0-7427 GCA_964646245.1 uncultured Sphaerobacteraceae bacterium | reverse complement strand
ACGCAGACACTGCCGCAAACGCGCCCACAGACCATGGCAATTACCGTAGACGGTACCTTGCAGGAAGGTGTGACCGCCAAGGACGTGATCCTCGCGATTATCGGCAAGATCGGCACCGGTGGTGGTGCTGGAGCCATCGTTGAATATCGCGGAGAAGTGATCCGCAACCTCTCGATGGAAGGTCGCATGACCATCTGCAACATGAGCATCGAAGGTGGTGCCAAGGCCGGCATGATCGCACCGGATGAAACGACCTTCGAATACGTCAAGGGTCGTGAGTACGCACCAACGGGTGCTGACTGGGAAGCCGCGCTGGAGGACTGGCGCACGCTTCCTTCCGATGAAGGTGCCACCTACGATCGCGAAGTGATCATTGATGGCAGCGCCATTCGCCCCCACGTCAGCTGGGGAACGAATCCCGGCCAGGTTACATCTATCGATCAGGTTGTGCCTGATCCGGATAGCTTCGCGAGTGAAGGTGATCGCGATGCCGCCGCCCGTGCCCTGAAGTACATGGACCTCAAGGCTGGCACGCCGATGCGCGACATCAAGGTAGACACCATTTTCCTGGGGAGTTGCACCAATGCCCGCATAGAGGACCTCCGCAGCGCCGCCAGCGTTCTGGAAGGTCGCCGGGTAGCTGACGGTATGCGCGCCATGGTTGTGCCTGGCTCCATGCGGGTGAAGGCGCAGGCCGAGCAGGAAGGTCTGGACAAGATATTCCTCGACGCCGGTTTCGAATGGCGTGCCGCTGGTTGCTCCATGTGTCTCGGAATGAATCCGGATCAACTCGCCCCGGGTGAGCGTTGCGCCAGCACCAGTAATCGCAACTTTGAAGGTCGTCAGGGCAGGGGTGGACGCACCCATCTCGTTAGCCCACAGGTCGCAGCCGCTACGGCTGTGCTGGGTCATTTCGGCACACCTGCAGACCTGAAATAGGAGAGCACAATGAAACCCGTCAAGAAGATTGAAGGTCGCATCGCGCCTCTCGAGCGCAGCGATGTGGATACCGACCAGATTATTCCGGCCGTGTGGCTGAAGCGAGTGGAACGCACCGGATTCGGTGAAGGACTCTTTTCCGCCTGGCGTGAGCAGGATCCGACATTCGTACTCAATCGTGAGGAATATAAGGGCACAAAGGTGCTGATTGCTGGTCCAAACTTCGGCACCGGCTCCAGCCGCGAACACGCGGTTTGGGCACTTATGGACTACGGATTTGAAGCGGTGATCTCTCCCAAATTCGGCGATATCTTCCGCAACAACGCCACCAAGGCAGGTCTTGTACCCGTGCAGGTGGACGAGGACTTCGGCCAGGAACTGATGGAAGCCGCACTGGAGCACCCCTTCCTGGAAGTGATTGTGGATGTAGAGTCCCGAACCATCTCGGTGCCACGGCTTGGCATGAGCCAGGAGTTCCCCCTGGATGATTTCACACAGCATCGACTCCTGAACGGCCTCGATGATATTGGTATCACCATGACGCATGAGGATCACATCAAGGAATACGAGGCGAGCCGCAAGCCATGGATGCCAGTCGTCGATCATCCGGAGGCGCAGCTGAATGTCTAGTTACAACATTCTGCTGTTGCCTGGTGACGGTGTTGGGCCAGAAATCATGGACCAGGCTGTTCGCGTAGCGAACGCTGCTGCCGAGAAGTTTGGTTTCTCGCTCAACATGGAAACCCGTCTCATTGGTGGTTGTGCAATCGATGAGTATGGCATCGCACTTCGGGATGAGGATATCGAGGCCGCACGTGCTGCAGACGCTGTATTGCTTGGAGCTGTCGGCGGCCCGAAATGGGACGATCCTTCAGCCAGCGTGCGGCCAGAACAGGGGCTCCTGAAGATTCGGAAGGCCCTTGGTCTCTTTGCCAACCTCCGGCCCGTCACAGCGAATGAGGCGCTGCTGGAAGCATCTCCAATCAAGGAGGATCGCATCCGCGGCACCGACCTGCTGGTTGTGCGTGAGCTCACCGGTGGTATCTACTTCGGCGAGCGCAAACAGTGGACAGATGAGCAGGGGCGAGTGGCGATGGACACGCTCGTGTATCACGAGTACGAAATCCGCCGCATTCTGGAACTCGCATTCGAAATGGCCCGCGGCCGTAAGGGCCGGGTCACCAGCGTCGATAAGGCGAATGTCCTTGATTCCAGTCGGCTCTGGCGGTCGCTCGCCACGGAAATCGGCGAAGCGAACAGCGATGTAGCGCTTGAGCATATGCTGGTTGATGCGATGACCATGAAGCTGATTCAGCAGCCGAACGCCTACGACGTCATCGTCACCGAAAACATGTTCGGAGATATCCTCACAGATGAAGCCTCCGTTCTCGGCGGTAGCATCGGATTGCTTCCATCAGCCTCTTTGGGAGCCCCGGGTGAAGATGGCCGCCGCATTGGCCTGTATGAGCCGATCCACGGTTCCGCGCCGGATATCGCAGGAAAGGGTATCGCCAATCCGGCGGGAATGATCCTTTCCACCGCGATGATGATGCGCATGTCACTCCACCAGGATTCTGCTGCAGAAGCGATTGAGGCTGCTGTGGATGCTGTGGTGAACGATGGTGTGTTCACCGGGGATCTCGGAGGCAACGCCACGACGGAACAGTTCGGTGCGGCAGTTCTCCAGCATCTGGGCTGATAGTCTACTTGTAAACAGTCACAAGCTAATATATAGTAACAAGGCGGTCGGGAGCTACTGTTCCTGGTCGCCTTTTATATGTATGACACATAAAGGAATTCCGTAGATGAACAGTAACAAGCTCAAACTTGCAGTTATCACCGGATCGGTACGCGACGGCCGCTTCGGCCCTACAGTGACGGAGTGGTTCGCCACAGAAGCTCGTAATCATGATGGTTACGAGGTTAATGTCATTGACCTCGCGGAGTACGACTTCCCAATCGACATGTCCCGCAATGAGAGCGTTAACTCCTTCGCCGACCAGATCGACGCTGCTGATGCCGTTGTGGTGATCACACAGGAGTACAACCACAGCTTTGGCGGTACGTTGAAGGTGGCTGTCGATGCACTTCGTGACGAGTGGAAGGGCAAGCCGGTTGGCTTCGTGGCATACGGCGGTATGTCCGGCGGTTTGCGCGCGGTAGAGGCGCTGCGTATCGTATTCGCCGAACTCCACGCAACAACGATTCGTGAGACCGTTGCATTCCCGTTGTACTACGAAAACTGGAGCGAGAACGGACCCAAGGATGCCGAGGCCACATCTGCAGCAGCCAAACTCATGCTGGACAACCTGGAGTGGTGGGGCGTTGGTTTGCGCGAAATGCGAACTCGCGTGCCGTACGGCCAGCCAGTATCCTCCGGCGTAGCCGCGGACTAAATCACGTCATCAATTTATTTGGACAATAGGGGTGCCCATCGGCACCCCTATTGTCGTTCCCGGGGCTCGGCACTGGTAACGCGATCCATAAAACCGGTCAGTCGACCAAGTGGGTAGGATTGCACGAGTACAGGTTCTCCGAATCCTTGCGTCGTTGGAATCCGCAACACATCGATTTGCTCAACCCGAAAATTCCCGAACTCTACATCCCGGAATGGCGTGAGGTCGTGAACCAGGCTGCCAACGGGAGCGGTCTTCATGTATTGGGCGATGATCAGTTCGGGCAGATAGGGATACCGGTTCCGCGGGGGCTGTGAGACAAAATCAACCAGCACTTCCTGAATACGGCTGAACCAGCCGTTGTCGTGGATATCCAGGAACGCGGCGTCCGCGTATGAATTGGCTCCGCCGATCCGTACGTCAAATGGCCGGAAGTCCTTCAGGCTTACCTGGCATTGCTCCAGGTACTCATCCAGCCATTGTTGCGTGATTTCATCACGTCCGTTCGGGCGGCGGCTGAGATACCCCAGCTCTTGTACCGTGACGTTATAACTGGATTCCGGTACCAGGCGCACAAAGTCGTGAGTGGACAGGGTGTCTCGCAGATTTTCGAATGCAGGTGAAAAACAATCCGCCGGTACCCTGGCACAAATAATGACCAGGTCACCCCGGCGATTGAGGAAGTCCTCTGTATCATGACGACCATCGACAACAGTTTCGATCTGGCGCAGATGCGACCAGATCCGCCGATAGCTTTCGTCTTGCTCAGTTGGGACATCGGGTAGCCACCAGAATGGATGGCGCCAGCGCAGCACCCACCGGATTGATCCCTTTACGAAATCACGGAACCCGATGTCCTTCACTATTAGCTGATTTTCTTGATAGTAATCTCGGCGGGGCCACCCGGCGTATCGACCGTAAAGGTGTCACCCTTTCGGCGGCCAGTCAGTTGACTGCCAATAGGGGATTCCTCTGAGATCTCATTCTTCATCGGCTGGGCTTCTGCGGGCCCAACGATCTTGTAGACTTCCTCATCACCATCGAAATCCACAGTGACGGTGCGCCCGATTCCTACCACACTCTTATCTGATCCGGATTCGTCGAGAATTTCGGCATTTCGCAGTGTTTCTTCAAGCTCGCCGATGCGTTTTTCCAGCATCGCCTGATCCTGGCGAGCAACGTCGTAGGCGGCGTTCTCACGCAGGTCGCCATGCGAACGGGCTTCTGCGACAGCGGCGATGATTTCTGGCCGCTTAACCTCAATTAGTTCTTGTAGTTCGGCACTCACTCGCTCATAACCTTCGCGCGTGAAGCTGACCTTCTTACTCTTTTCCAATGAACTGTTCCTCAGTCGATTCGAGTCTGGCCGACACGGGGCGGCAATGTGCGCTTCACCGGACCTCGGTGTAAGCAATTAAAGCGAACCATATGCAACATGCGTTCCACGATCCGCGAAACGCAAAGTATGATCGATACACTGATTCGTTGCAGAGGATATTACTCGAATTCGAACGTAGCTTCTATTTCTACGCTGATTTGTCCGGGAAGTGATCCCATACCTACTGCTGATCGGGTGTGTTTCCCTTTATCTCCAAGCACCTCAACCAGAAGGTCGGAACAACCATTAATAACCTGGGGATGCTTCTGGAAGAGGGAATCTGCGTTCACCATTCCGAGTACCTTCACTGTGCGGGTAACACGATCGAGCGATCCCAGCGCTTCCTGCACGGTTGCGAGAATCTGCAGGCCACATGCGCGCGCAGCGTCATACCCCTGCTCAACGGTGATATCTCCACCAACCTTGCCAGTGGGGTGGTCGCTACCTGGGCCAGTACCGGAAATGAATAACAGGTTTCCCGTGGTCTGATACCGAACATAGTTTGCCGCCGGATTCACGGTTTCCGGAAGAGTGATGTCGAGTTCTTTGAGTCGTGCTTCAATGCTCATGCGTGTTCGCTCCATGGTTCGGTTGGATTTACTTGTAACCCAGGGTCTTGCCGATGCGCTCGATGGCCTTGCTCAGGTTTTCGTCGCTGGTTGCGAAGCTCAGGCGGAAGTGGCTGGTAGAGCTGGCACCGAATGCGGTTCCAGGTACAACAGCGACATGTGCCTCGTTCAACAGTTTCTGGCTGAGATCTTCGATGCTCATGCCAGTGCCACGGCCATCGACATAGCCATAGAACGCACCTTCAATTGGTGCCTGGTACAGCCCATTAATGCTGTTGAGCCCCTCGGTGATGAGCTTGCGCCGACGATCCCACGCAGCCACCATCTCATGAATGATGTCTTGCGGTCCGTTGTAGGCAGCCACGCCGCCTGCCATCGCGAACGAAGTCGCGCAGGTCACGGAATGCGACTGCAGGATTGCGATCTTCTTGATGAGGTCCGTTGGGCCGGCTACATAACCAAGCCGCCATCCGGTCATTGCGTAGGCTTTGGAGAGTCCGTTGAACGTCAGTGTTCGATTCGCCATATCGGGCAACGTCGCGATACTGATGTGCTTGTGGTCATCGAAGATGATCTTTTCATACATCTCGTCGGTGAACACCAGGATATCGTGCGCCTTCGCGAAATCCGCAATTGCGGTGAGTTCTTCCATCGTGGCGACGCGACCACTTGGATTGTTGGGTGAGTTCAGCAGGATCACACGAGTTTCTGGTGTAACGTGCTGCTCCAGCACCTCACTCGTGATCGCGAAGTTGTCGTCCGGATTGAGCGGTACACCAATGGCGCGTCCACCGGCGAGTTCCACCATCGGCTGGTAGCTCACCCATGCGGGCTCGAAGAGCATCACGTCCACACCCGGCTCTACAAACGACATGATCGCCTGGTAGATTGCCGATTTGCCGCCCGGGGTAACAATAATGTCAGTGTTCGGGTTGACGGATATGCCGTTATCAGCCTGAAGCTTGTTGGCGATCGCCTCCAGTAGCTGAGGCGTGCCCTTGCTTGGTACGTAGTGGGTATCCCCGGAATTCATCGCGTTGATAGCAGCTTCGCGGATATGCTGCGGCGTGATGAAGTCCGGATCGCCGCCACCGAGATCGATGACGTCAATGCCGTCAGCTCGTAGTTCCCGTGCGCGCTGGCTTACCGCCAGGGTAGGAGAGGGGCTGGCATTGCGAACGCGTTCTGCGAAAAAGCTGTCTCGGGATTTCTGATCGGTCATGAATACCCTCACTGACTGTACCTGATGTTAGCAAGCAATTTATAGTGGTTATTGTACTCTGATAGCACACACAGCCAACCGCGGCAGGGGAACGCTATCGTGTACTCACCGTCCGGTTCGCAGTGCGCATTTCCGTGCGAGGGTACCAATCTGGTGAGGATGGAACCAATCCACCGGTTGTTCCGTTTCCATGGTGTAGCTATAACCCGAATCCGCGGGGAACCATATTGTCAGAATCCCCGGTTCACACCTCCGGGGCAGGAGAGAATCCGATGATCGTGCAAGTCGGCAAGTCCGCACGAAAGGCCATCACCGCCGCCATAGTCACAATGATGATGCTTGGCAGCCTCATGATGCCTGCGTCTACATTGGCACAGTCCCAATCCCTGCAAAGCTCACTTACGGGCGTCACCATTGGATATGAGGCTCCGTATCAGTTGCAGGAAGATGGTCGATTCGCTGATGCCACCATGGAAACCATGATGTTCCTTGGCCCGGCCGATATCCTGGCTATGGGCTTCATGTCTCCGCTTATCGATCTTAACGGTGCCCGGGACATCATGCTCGAAGCCCTGTTCGGAGAGATCGGTACGGCGGCAACGATCGATCGAGGGGATTACACCGGCGTCTCATATTCGCTGGACATGCTGAACATTGACGGCATGGAGATGGGCGTGTTCAGCCTCTTCATGAACCAGCGTTCACACGGATATTCCGAGTTCTACATCTTCATTGCCCCGCCCACGTTGTTCGGCAACAGTATGCAGACGGCCCAGAACTCGTTCACCATTAATGGCTCCCAGTTGATGGATGGTGTCGACGCCACCGCGATGGGCAACATGGTTACTGCCAATATCGGTATCACCGGTGGTGAGGCAGTCACGGACGTGACAGACGTCGCCGAGACTGACAGCACAGAAACC
>CAZYDY010000085.1:0-7462 GCA_964646245.1 uncultured Sphaerobacteraceae bacterium | reverse complement strand
CCCTTCGGGTTGATGTGCCCTCAGGATCGTCGACGACACATCGCGAATCACATGTCTTGACTTTTGAGAAGTATACCGAATTGTCTACAGTATGCCCGTCAGGAAGTCATCGATCTTTTGGGATTCCAACCCGCTCCCAGACCATGCGCAGCCCATCGATCGTCAGGTTTGGATCGAAGGCGTCGATCACATCAGAGTTCTGGGCGAAGAGTTCGGCATATCCGCCGGTGACTACTACCTTGGGTGTGCCCGAGATTTCCGCTGAGAGACGGGCGATCATACCCTCGACAAGTGAGATGTATCCGAGTACCAGGCCACTTTGAATTGCGTGGATCGTATTTGACCCGATAGCCTGAGGTGGTGGTACCAGATCTACGGAAAACAATCGCGCTGCGCGAGATGTCATCGCTTCAAGCGCGATTACCAGGCCGGGCGCAAGTGCTCCGCCCAGGTAATGACCACGCTCATCCACGACATCAAAATTCAGTGCAGTGCCGAAATCTACAGCTATAACCGGAGCTCCGTATTTCTCCACGGCAGCCAGGGAGTTCACGATCCGGTCGGCCCCGACTTCTTCCGGATTGTCGGCATCAATCGGGAGCCCAAGATCGAGCTTCGAACTCACGACGATTGGCTCGATGTTGAGCCGGTTCCGCGAGAGTACACTGAGCCACCGTGTGACCGTGGGCACTACGCTACTGAGCACGAATCCCGTAACATTGGTAAGACTTTGACCCTGGGCATTTAGCATCGGTTCAAGAATCGCGTACCATTCATCAGGCATTCGATCGTGCCGTGTGGCTGTGCGCACCGTTGCCAGCGGATCAGATGATTCGGATGTGTACATGCCAAACATGGCGTTGGTGTTCCCCACATCGGCGACAAACAGCATGATCGATCCTTCAGGTATAGTTTCGGACTCGCTTCAAAATTCGTTGGAGTCAGTATGAACCCCACCCCAAACGAACTCAACCCGAACGGACGATCTCGTGTTACCGGGTTGGCGATCGCGCGATCGTTAATCCTGTGCCTGATATTGCTCGTGGGCGGATTCGCGGGTGGCCTGATTTTTGAGCGCACGATCAATGGAGAAGACGAGTCTTCCAACTTCGCCGATCTTGATGCGGTGTACGGTGTGATCGAAGAAGACTACTACTATCTTCCCGATGATGATGACGAGCGTGCCGAACTGGACTCGCAAATGGAACAGGGTGCCATCGAAGGAGCGCTCGGTTCGCTTGGTGATGCATATACCCGCTATATGGATGTAGATGAATCCGATACCGCCCAGGAAGGGCTTGAAGGCAAGTACGGGGGCGTGGGGATCGATGTCGTGCTGGAGCAGGACATCGCGTTCGTGAGTTCGGTTGTTCCGGATTCCCCGGCGGATGATGCCGGCGTGCTTCGGGGCGATGTGATCGAGCAGATCAACGGAGCCCGTGTGCAAACGACGGATACGAATGAGGTTTTGCGCTTGCTGCGCGGGGAGATTGGAACAGACATTTCGATCACGCTTATCCGGCCCACCTCCGGCGATGTCATCTCCCTCGATCTGACGCTCGAGGAAATAGTTATCCCGTCTGTGATCCTGGAGTTTATTGAAGGAACCGATCTCGCCTGGATCCGTATCACCATTTTTAGTGACACAACTGTGCCTGACCTGGATGGGGCTATTGCTGAAATCCGGGAGCGGGGCTCGAAGGGCGTGATCCTCGATCTCCGTGGCAACGGAGGCGGTTGGGTGGTAGCGGCGCGGCATACAATAGGCCGGTTCCTGGATCCCTCGGTTGGCCCCGCCATGTATGAAGATTCTGCGGGCACTGCGGACATGGTTGCAATGGACATTGAGGCGGACGAAAGCGTGACTCCGCTGGATCTCCCCATGGTTGTCCTCACGGATGGTGGCACGGCGAGCGCAGCCGAAATAGTCGCCGGTAGTTTGCGAGACTATCAACGGGCGACGATTGTAGGAGAACGCACCTTTGGCAAAGGTTCGGTGCAGCGAATCTATGAGTTCTCTGATGGCTCAACTTTGCGTGTGACGGTGGCTGAATGGTTCACGCCCAGTAAGTCCCGCATCCAGAGCGAGGGTGTGCGGCCCGATGTGGAGATCAGTGTTGGCGATCAGGTCACAGACGCGGATCCCATACTCGAAGCGGGAGTGCAGATACTCAATTCCCGGATTCAAGAGACGTCCACACCACAGGCGACTCCTTCTGCCGCGAATTAACATTCATTTTCCCAAGATTTAACATAGCGCTTACTGCTGGTTAACAATCAGTGCCTAGCATTCATGTGTACGTGATTCGGCGCGCCAACTTCTGGCGCGAGTCACTCGCAGGAGGCCAGGCCCAGACATGGAGTCAACCCACGCACATACGGCAAATTCACCCATGATTTTGGTAGTTGAGGATGATCCGACGCTGCGAAGCACGCTGACGTTCAATCTCACTCGCCAGGGTTTCCAGGTGGTTACTGCCGAGGATGGGCTGGTTGCACTTGAGGCGTTTGGAAAGCATGGAGATGACCTCGATCTAATCATCCTGGACGTTATGTTGCCGGGGATGAATGGATTGCAGGTTCTTCGCCATGTGCGCAAATCGCATGATGTTCCGGTGCTTATGCTCTCCGCGCGTGGCGAGGAAAGCGATCGTATCGATGGGCTCGAACTGGGAGCCGATGATTACGTGGTCAAGCCGTTCGCGTTGCGAGAACTTCTCGCTCGCGTGCGCACACACGTTCGTCGACGAACCAATCCGGGTACCCGACCACCATCCGTTATCGTCCGCGGACCGCTTCGTATTGAAGCGGATCGACGGCTTGCCTCGGTTGATGAAAGCGAGCTGCACCTGCGTCCAAAGGAATTCGGGCTGCTGGTCACCATTGCTATGGAGCCAGGGCGCGTGTTTGGCCGGCAGGAGCTGCTCGACACCATTTGGGGTGATGACGTCGTGGTAGATGTCCGAACGGTGGATGTTCATATCAGCTGGCTGAGAGGCAAGCTCTCCGCTGCAGGTATGAGTGAAGAAACCATTCGGACCGTCTATGGGGCGGGGTATCGTTTCGACGCCGAAACCGCAGAAGGCGGTGACGGCGAAGCTGAATCATCCTCCGGAGGTATTCGGCAGATGGAATCCGAGCCGCAATCTCGTACGGAAGTAATTTCGGAAATAGGCTTTCGACGCTGATTTCCGGCATCTCCGGGCGATCTCGATGTGAGAACGCCAGTCAGTGCAGACTGATGGGAACCGTCCCACGCAATCTTTGAGGAGAAACACACATGAACGTGCTTGATCGTATGATGAATCGCCGCTCGCTCGCAGCAATCACCGCAGGAACCCTTGCCGTGGCTCCGTTCGCGAAGGTTCTTGGCCAGCTCGAGTATGACGCTTCAGAAAACCTTTCCGATCTTGAAGGTGAGTTCGAGGCTGATGGTTCCTCCACGCTTGGTCCGCTGACTGAAGCTGCTATCGAAGATTTTGCCGGTGTGGCACCGCAAGTACGTATCACAAATGGAATCTCCGGTTCCGGTGGTGGCTTCTCCCGTTTTGCCAACGGCGAAATTGCTATCTCCAATGCTTCCCGTGAGATTAAGGAAGAAGAGGCTGCCGTCGCCGCTGAGAACGGTGTCGACTGGTACCGCTTCGATATGGCTTACGACGGCATTACCGTTGTTGTTTCCGCCGAGAATGACTTCATTGACGATGTGACCATCGAGGAACTCGCCCAGATCTGGTCCGCTGATGGACCAACCACCTGGAACGAAATCCGTGAAGACTGGCCAGAAGAAGCCATTGAGCTCTACGGCCCAGGCACCGCTTCCGGTACCTTCGACTTCTTCAATGAGGAAATCCTTGGCGAGGATGTTGAGGTTCGAACTGATTACACTCCAAGCGAAGATGACAACGTTCTCGTACAGGGTGTTGCCGGCAGCCCGTATGCGCTTGGTTACTTTGGCTTCAGCTACTACGAAGAGAACACTGACGTCCTGAAGGCTGTTTCGGTTGAGGGTGTGGCCCCGAGCATGGAGACCATCGGTGATGGTTCCTACACCCCGCTGTCCCGCAGCCTGTTCATCTATGTGAACGCTGCCGAGCTCCAGGAGCGCGAGGAAGTGGCCGAGTTCGTGAAGTACTTCGCCGCGAACGCTTCGGACATCGCTCCATCGGTCGGCTTCATCGGCCTGCCGGAAGAGGTGCAGCAGGAAACCCTCGACAAGGTCACTGGTGCAATCGCTGGTGAAATTGAACCGGACTCCGCTTCATTCGGATCCGAAGAAGAGGCTACCCCTGAAGACGAAGAAGCCACTCCAGCTTCCTAGTTTGGGACTGCAGAGGGCGCACCGGCAATCACCGGTGCGCCCGCGCCCGTTGAAACACGCATTGTCACGGAGGACGTGAGTGGCCAGCACCGCACCACCAATTCAGCCGGATAACAGGCCACCGATGGATCTGACCGGCAAGAAGAGTCGACATCGATCGGAAGAGGTGATCAGGTATGCCCTGATCGCTTGTTCGTTGGTGACCATCGCAACAACCGTCGGAATCGTCCTGGTGTTGCTTTGGGAAGCTTTTAACTTCTTTAAGGAAGTTCCGGTATGGGATTTTCTTTTCGGTACCACCTGGACTCCGTTGTTCTCCGGAAGTCAGCAGGAATTTGGAGTCATTCCCATCGTAATGGGAACGCTGATGACCTCACTGGTGGCGGCAGTTATTGCATTGCCACTGGGTTTGGCGGCAGCGATTTACCTAAGTGAGTTCGCCAGCGCCCGTGCTGCCGGCATCCTCAAGCCTGTGCTTGAAGTGCTTGCCGGTGTACCTACGATTGTCTACGGGTTCTTCGCGCTCACGTTTATCACCCCGGTTTTGTTGGAGCCGATCTTTGGCGGCATCGGGACTTTCAACGGTCTCTCAGCTGGTATTGCCATCGGTATTATGGCCATGCCTACCGTGGCTTCGCTATCCGAAGATGCCCTCAGCGCCGTTCCACGCAGCCTGCGCGAAGCGGGATACGGACTGGGAGGAACACGGTTTGAAGTGACTGTTCGTGTGGTTGTTCCTGCCGCGATATCAGGCATTATCGCGTCGTTCATCCTGGCGATTTCCCGAGCTGTTGGAGAGACGATGATTGTTGCCGTGGCGGCTGGCCAGAGTCCAGCCGGTCAGTCGGGTGCCAGCAACAGCATTTTCGACTTGCAAAACAGCATGCAGACCATGACCGGTTTTATCGCCTACACGTTCAGTAGCGACGTTCCCCGTGGCACCACCCAGTTCTATTCGTTGTTTGGTGTGGGATTGCTGCTCTTCATCATGACCTTTGCGATGAACCTGGTTAGCCAGTGGGTCACCAAACGCTTCCGGGAGGAGTACGAATAATGGAATCTTCGGTTCCGACACCATCAGTAGGTATCGCCCAGGGCGAGTTCAAGCCGCGCATTCGATCCCGACAAACCGTCGGGAAACTTTGGCGCGCTATCTTCTTTGGCTCTACGGCTATTGCCGTTGTGCTGCTGGGAATGCTGCTGTGGTCCATCCTTGCGCCGGGTCTGCCCTGGCTCAGTTGGGGGCTGGTGACCAACCCTCCGTCTCGTAACGCAGAAATCGCTGGTATGAACCCGGCAATATGGGGATCTATCTGGATCGTTGTGGGATCAGGGATCATGTCATTTGTGCTTGGTCTCGGTACTGCAATCTACCTGGAAGAATACGCAACCCGTGGCCGGTTCAACGATTTCATCCAGACGAATATCTCTAACCTGGCTGGTGTGCCGTCTGTTGTGTATGGCTTGCTTGGTTTGGTGCTGTTTGTCGACTGGATGGCAATGGGGAGATCGCTCCTTGCGGGCGTGTTCACCCTGGCGTTGTTGATCCTGCCGGTGGTTGTGATTTCCTCGCGTGAGGCGATTCGGGCCGTGCCGTCCAGTTTGCGCGAGGCAAGCTACGGTCTGGGTGCCACTCGCTGGCAAACGGTACAGAATCACGTTTTGCCTGCTGCCTTCCCGGGAGTTATGACAGGGATCATCCTTGCGATGAGCCGTGCAATTGGTGAGACCGCGCCGCTGCTCGTGGTAGGTGGTGCCAGCCAGGTGCTATTCCGCCCGGACGGACCGTTCTCCACGTTCATGGTGATGCCGCTGCAGATCTACAACTGGACCGGTCGTCCCCAGCATGAATTCGAGCAGCTGGCGGCGGCAGCCATCATCGTGCTCATGGTGATTTTGCTCCTCATGAACTCGATCGCTATTGGACTTCGACAGCATTTCAGCAAAAAGGCGAGGTGGTAAATCATGGCGATTGATCATTTGGAACGCATTTCTGGCACGAATAGGAACACTATGAAAACAGCAACCAAAACGAACGCACATCTTGAATCATCGCGAGATGCCGTCACCAGTATTCCTGGAATCAGCGCCGATGCACTTGCAACCTCAGATGCGGACCGCGCTGCACATCCTGCAGTAATCGATCTTAAGAACCTGAATGTTTTCTATGGCGATACACATGCTGTGAGCGACGTTACCCTGTCGATACCCGAGCGCGCGATCACCGCATTCATCGGACCGTCTGGCTGTGGAAAAACTACTGTGCTTCGTTCGATCAACCGCATGAACGATCTTATTCCGGCTGCGCGGGTTGAAGGCGAGATTCTCTACCACGGTCAGGACGTGAACGCCCGGAACGTGGATCCGGTAGAAGTTCGCCGTCGCATTGGTATGGTCTTTCAGCGTCCGAACCCGTTCCCGAAGAGCATTTATGAGAACGTCGCCTGGGGTGCCCGTATTAATGGGTATAAGGGCAACTTCGATGAGCTGGTTGAAGCCTCGCTCACCCGGGCCGCGCTCTGGGACGAGGTGAAGGATAAGTTGAAGGATAGCGGGCTCAGTCTCTCCGGTGGTCAGCAACAGCGACTGTGCATTGCCCGCACGCTTGCAACCAATCCGGATGTGATTCTGCTCGATGAGCCAGCCTCAGCGCTTGACCCCATCTCAACGTTGAAGATCGAGGAGCTTCTGCGCGAGCTCGAGTCCGAGTACACCATCGTCATCGTTACGCACAACATGCAGCAGGCGGCTCGCGTAAGTGACAAAACAGTGTTCTATTCGCTGAATGAGCAGCGCCAGGGTGTGCTGGTGGAACAGGCGCCAACGCAAAAGATGTTTACCAATCCGGATGATCCCCGCACTGAAGGCTACATCTCCGGACGGTTTGGATAGTATTATGTACGGCACAGAGCCGACCAACCATATAATCTGAATTGTGAGGGGTTCTATGTCGATGAGATCTCAGCTTGATTTACAGCTCCAGGAGCAGCGGGACCGCGTGGTGACCATGGCGAGCATGGTGGATAAGGCTATAGCCCGCGCCCTTGAAGCACTTCGATTGCAAAATGTTGCTTTGGCAGAGGAAGTGCGGCGTAGCGATAACGCCATCAATCGCCTGCAGCAGGCCGGTGAAGAGAATGC
>CAZYDY010000084.1:0-7521 GCA_964646245.1 uncultured Sphaerobacteraceae bacterium | reverse complement strand
ACCGTTGCGCGCGAAATAAAGCCAATGAGCTGCTCATCGAACTCGAACTGCATGTCCACCGGAATCAAATGATTGCCCTTGTCGTCACCGAGGTTCCGCATGACCGGTGTGAGCACCTGATCGAAAATGGTGAGCAGCGGCGTTTCGGCGTCCAGGAGTTGCTCCAGGATCACCATCGCGTCCTTGATGCTGCCACTCAGTAAATGACGCGTGGCCTGCTCAACAACCCGATCGAGGTCTGCCAGCGAAAGCGATCGCTCGAGTCGCTCGCGGATCTCCCTTATCGATATCCGCTCAGCCTGCAATTGCTTGATACGGCGCACTCGCAGCATGTCATCGGGGCTATACAGCCGATGTCCACCATCTCTTCGGAGTGGCGTGAGCAACCCTTCTCGCTCCAGAAAACGGAGCGACGACGCAGTAACGTCCGGGAACTCACGGCTGAGCAGCTTAACGGCCTGTCCAATGCTTAGTAATGAATTGTCTTGTTCCAGTGTCTTAATATCGGATCCCATATGTAACCTGGCTATGCTTCTTCGGTCCTCGTAGTGGGGCATGGCACGGTGCTTGCGCTGTCACTCCTAGGCGTGTTTTATTATACCTCAACCTGCAGTTGAGGTTCACGGAAATAGAAGGAGAGAAAGTATGCCCAAGTCTTTAAACGCGATTACCCTGATCCTTGTGATCGTTGGTGCACTTAATTGGTTACTGGTCGGTGCATTTGAGTTTGATCTCGTTGCCGCAATCACCGGTAATGATTTTGGTGAAACCAATGCGTTCTCACGCATCATTTACATCCTCGTTGGTCTGTCTGGCGTTGCCCAGCTTGCCAACCTTGCTGCCATTCTCGGCGCAGAGGACTAAACGAGCGCGTACGCACAAATCACGTCAGCTGGCGAATCCCGGGCATTGCGTCCCGGGATTTGTCTTTTAAGCGCTTCATCGACAGGCTGGTCATTTCTTGTCTCGCGAAGGTTCTTTCCCGATACTCCCGCTGTAGATCCGCCTGATCATTTCCGCGTAAGACGGTAAACCCAAAAGATGCACATTGGCGGCTTCGGGTATTTCCAGAAGCATGGCTCCCATACCGCCTATATACATCTCCTGTTGGGCAGACATCGATTTCATCAGTTCATCGAACCAGCGGTGCGCTGTTCTCGACGGCGGAACCGTAAGTGACACCATGATCACATCGGGCCGAAGCCGTTCGTTCGCATCCCTCGCGAATTCGCTCTCCACCTGTGCGCCGATGAAATGGACGGAAGCACCACGCTCCTTCAGCAAGGCCACCAACATTCGCAGCGGAAGGTCGTGCCGCTCCCATGGAGGACATGCAGCCAGCACCACCGGTCGGCCAAGGATCTGCGCCGGCATCACCGTGATCCTGGCAATGAGCGAGATCAGCTGCTCATCGAATTCAAACTGCATATCAACGGGGATCAGGTGATTCCCCTCCTCGTCACCCAGGTTACGGAGCACAGGTGTCAAGACGTCATCGAAAAGCGTGAGTAGCGGTGTGTCCGCCAGGTGAACGTCTTCCAACCGAATTACCGCTTCGGCAATGTTGCCATCGAGGAGCAGCGATGTGACCTCCTCCACCACCGACTCCAGATCACGGACCGCCAGCGATCGCTGCATTCGCTTTCGGATCTCCTTAAGGGGCACCCGGTCTGCCTGCAACTGCTTGATACGTCGGATGCGTAACACGTCCTGTTGTGAAAACACGCGGTGGCCACCGGTGTTTCGGACGGGAGAAATAAGGCCTTCGCTCTCCAGAAACCTTAGGGACGACACCGTTACATCGGGAAATTCGCGGACAAGAACCTCGACCGTCTGACCAATGCTCAGCTGAGATTCGGCGTGGTTGCTGGTGTTTTGATGGTTATCCATTGATTCGCCTCTTCCGCGGTTGTTCCACTTTTCAGAATCGATCGACAGAGCCCTTGCGCTCTCGATCACTCCTATGATATTCTAAAGCTCAACCTAAAGTATAGGTTTAGATTTATTCAACAGTTTAGAGAAAGAGGAACGCTTTATGCCTAAGTCACTCAATGCAGCAACACTGCTTCTGGTTATCGTGGGAGCGCTCAATTGGCTTCTCGTCGGGGCTTTTGAATTCGATCTCGTGGCCGCGATTACCGGCAACGACTTCGGAGAAACCAACGCCTTCTCCCGGATCATCTACATCCTTGTTGGCATCTCGGGCATTGCCCAGGTTGCAAACCTGGCCGCCATCCTTGGCCGCGACGAATAACAGGTAGCGCGAGCACCTGACAGAAGGAAACCGCCATGAACACGTTTGATCTCTCTTCCCGGTTCTCCAGGTTTATATTCGTTCTTTTGTTCGGTGTTCTTCCCCTCTCCCTTCAGCCGGTAGTTGCACAGGATGCAACTCCGGCGGGAGACCAATCGCAGTCGTGTACTGCGATGCTGGGTGTTGGAGCTGAAGGCGACGCATGCATCAGTGTGGTGCACGCTTCTCCGGACGCACCAAATGTCGACCTCTATGTCGATGGTGAGCTGGCACTTTCCAACCTCGGCTTCGGATGGTGGTCAGAATGGCTGGCACTTCCGGCAGGTGAGTACCAGGTTCAGGTAACTGCCACTGGTGAGCCGCTTGAAACCGCCGTGATTGACGCCACTCTCCAATTGGAAGATGGCATGGCCTACCAGGTAGCAGCTACCGGTTTCGTGGCTGAGATCACGCCACAGGTTTATGAAGTTGATTTCAGCGATATGACCGAGGGCTCTGCCCGCGTTCAGGTCATGCACACAGTACCGGACGCCCCGGCAGTTGATGTAGCCCTGACAGGTGGCGATGTGCTGGTGGAAGGTCTCACCTTCCCGATGGCAAGCGATGTTCTTGATGTTCCGGCCGGATCGTACGATCTTGAAGTTCGCCTCTCAGGAACTGAAGATGTTGTGCTGCCGCTTCCGGGCACTGAATTGACCGCAAACACCTTCTATCAGGTTTACGCAATAGGCTCCGCTGAAAGTGGAGAGATTGCACCATTCGTTATCGCGACCGAAATCATGTCCGCCGATTCTTCGATGATGATGAGCGCCGAAGGTTGCGCCAGCATTCTCGGCATCGGTATGGATTCTGATGCCTGCGTCAACGTGATTCACGCTTCCCCTGATGCACCAAACGTGGACGTTTGGGTAAACGGTGAGCCAGCCCTCACCAACGTCGCTTTCCAGGAGTTCTCTGGATGGCTTGCCCTTCCGGCCGGTGAATACCACGTTGTGGTCACACCAACCGGTGAATCCGCTGACGCCGCGGTAATCGACGCCATGTTGATGCTTGATGCTGGTGTTGCTTACCACGTGGCCGCAGTCGGCCCGGTTGCCGACATCCAGCCAGCAGTGATTGAAGCTGACCTTTCCGCCACAACCGACGGCAATGCCCGGGTTCGTGTGATCCACGCTTCTCCGGATGCCCCGGCAGTAGATATCGCCCTCACAGATGGCGACGTCCTGATTCCGAACCTGGAGTTCGGTGCTGCGAGTGATTACCTCGAAGTCCCGGCCGGTTCCTATGATCTCGAAGTGCGCGTTGCCGGCACAACCGATGTAGCCCTGCCACTGGCTGGAACTGCATTCGAAGGCAACATGCTGTACGACGTAATCGCGGTCGGCACAGTTGCCGATGGCACCCTGACAGTGCTTGTGATCCCTTCGATGACAAGCCACGGAAACTAGTTCACTATCCTTCTCCTCCCTCCCCAACAGGAAGCCCTGGGCCGTTCGGCCCAGGGCTTCCTGCATTTTCGATTACTCCACGACTGCTAGAGGTTGGCGTCAGCGTAGATCTTGAGTGCGTCGCGCACGAGGGTTGCTGGTGGTTCGCCACCGTAAGTGGACGCGAAGCGTGGATCGTTGACATACATCTCGCCGAGATTGATCACATACTCCTTGAGGGTGCATTCTCCCCAGGTGTATGGGCCAGGGATTTCGCTGAGCCAGGTAACGTGTTGCCTTGCGAGATCCTGGGCTTCGGGGCTTTCGGCAGTGACGCCATTCTTATGGGCGTTTCGCCAGGCGTTTGTCAGGTCCATGACCTTCTGCTGGTACGCAGCCTGTTCATCCTCGCCGAGTGAACTCCACCAATTGTTGGATTTCTGCCACGCATCCTCACCCCAGCGCTCTTCCACCTCTTCCTTGAAATCCTCGTGTTCAAAGCCGTCAAACATGTTCTCGGACATGGGTGATTCTCCTTTTCTCAGTGCGGTTAACGTGCGTTGAACAGTGGAGATCTGACGTTCCAGGCGAGACAGCTCCTGCCGGAGGTGATGCTCCAGGTCGGTGAGGGCCTCAATCTCGGTTTGCTCCCGATCCAGTACGGACTGGATTTGCAGAAGGCTCATACCGAGATCACGCAGGGCCAGGATTCGCTGCAGTCGAATCAGGGCCGAGGCATCGTACAGTCGGTAGCCGTTCTCACTGACCGCAGATGGTTTGAGCAGATCAATCTGGTCATAGTAGCGAAGTGTTCGACTGGTTGTACCAGCCTGTTTCGCGACCTGTTTGATTGTCCATTGCTGCGCCAAAATAGCCTCCTTCGATCAACGCTGTTCACAGGCTACATGTTGACGCTACGTAAAGGTCAAGACGTCTGGAGAATGGATTTCTTGCTCCAGGGATTGCGAATGACCGTGCGCGATCCTTCAATAACAAGAAGCAGCACCGCGAGCCAAATCGGTCCGTACGTGAAGTAGTCCGATCCACTCACCGTTTCCCCGAGAATAAAGGCAACCACCACCAGCAATACCGGCTCCACGTAGCCGAGCAATCCAAACAGGCTAAACGGCAACGTCCGACTGGAGGCGTAATAGGCCATTAAAGAGACCGCACTTATGGCAGCAATCAGCAGAATCAGGCTGATCAATCGAGGAGTAAGAACTGTGTGATGAAACTCTGAGCGGACGAGCAAGCCCAGTGCGAATACGAAGATGAGATTGAGCTCGATCCACGAGCCACCTTGTCCATTGGTCTTAAATGAACGTCGCAGAACGAAGATGAGCGGGAATCCGATTGCGATGAACAGCACAATCCAGCTTATGCTTCCTACTCTCCATATCTCATGGGCAACACCCAAAGCGGCCAGCACAGTGGCTGCAATCTGCCAGGTACTCATCGCTTCGCGATAGATCACACGGCCGATGATCACCATTACCAATGGCATCAGGAAATAACCGAGGCTCGCTTCCAGCGCCTTGCCATGCAATGGTGCCCACAAGAAAATCCACATTTGCGCAGCCACGTTAGTAGCATTGATCGTGTGTATCAACATCACTCCGGGACGCCGCCGGACATCCCTGAGCGCGGCAAGCACGTCTGGCCAATCCCTCGTAATCGTAATGAGTACGCACACCAGCGGTCCGGTAAGCGCCATCCGCCAGGCGAACACATCCTGGGCGGACAGCGGCTGCATGACTGTCACCAGGTAATACATGGTGGCGAACATTGCGCTGGCGAATATGGACGCGAGAATGCCGAGCTTCATGAAAAGTAACCATCTTCGTTGACCACTTCGCACGACAACCCGGGCGATACGTTCATCCTACGAGCCAGTACCACTTCTCGACAAACCCGTTACGAAGCATCAATACAAATCGCAGGGAAGTGACCTGAAAGCTTCTACTTTACGAATCGATTTGTGTCGGCACCGTACAGTATACTGAAAGGGTCTTTGAGAATTAGCAGGCAGCGCGCTCCATATATTGGATGAATCCGGAATGATTTTCTGGAACCGCTCCCAATGTTGCGCCCGGCTCGCTAATTCCGCTGCAGTTACGTCTCGTCCTGGAGAAAGGGCCATATCATGAGATTCTATCGATCCTCGCGTATTGACCGTCGCAAGTTCACACTCGGAAGCGCCGCTGCATTCGCAGCCGTATCCGTTATGCCAGGCATTTCGCTGGCAGCCCAGGATGGCGAGTTTGAGGAAGAGCTCGAAGTCTTCTCCTGGTGGACCGCAGGTTCCGAGGCGGCCGGCCTGGAGAAGCTCTTCGATGCTTTCCGTGAAGTCGCTCCCGATGTAGACATCGTCAACGCGGCCGTTGCTGGTGGTGCTGGTGCCAACGCCCAGGCCGCCCTGCAGACCCGACTGGCTGGCGGAGATCCACCAGACAGCTGGCAGAGCCACCTGGCCAAAGAACTCGATGCTCGCTACGTGGATCCTGGCTACTGTGAGCCGATTGATGACCTTTGGGAGGAAGAAGGCTGGGCGGATGTTATTCCGGAAGGCCTTACTGAACAGTCCACAATTGGTGATGCCAAGTACATCATTCCGGTTGGTGTTCACCGCGGTAATGCTGTGTTCTTCAACAAGGAACTGCTGACTGAGCATGGCGTGGAAGTCGGTGAAGAGCTCGGCATTGACGAGTTCTTTGAGATTGCCGATGTGTTGCAGGAGGCCGGCGTCCCGGCCCTGGCGCTCGGCTCAAGCGACGGTTTTGAGACCCCGCATCTCTTTGAGAACGTCCTCGCTGCCCGCCTCGGCCCCGAAGCCTACAACGGCCTGTGGGACGGCACTACGGACTGGGCCGGTGAAGAAGTCGCCGCCGCCTGTGAAGACATGGTTCGATTCCTCGGTTACGTGAACGAAGATCACCCTGCCCTCACCTGGGATGGTGCCATGAGCAAGGTGATTGAAGGCACTGCCGGTTTCACCAGCATGGGCGACTGGGCATACGGTAACGCTGTGGTTGCTGGTGTTGAAGACAACATCGGCTACATCGCGCATCCGGGTTCCGCAGGTTCGTACATTGCGGTTGTCGATGGCTTTGTGTTGCCGGCAAATGTTCCCCACCCGAACAATGCTCGCGCCTGGCTCAAGGCCGTTGGTAGTGCCGAGGCACAGGTTGCCTTCGCACCAGACAAGGGATGCATCCCGGCCCGTACCGACATCGATGCCGGCCAGCTGAACGAATACGGTCAGTGGAG
Source organism: uncultured Sphaerobacteraceae bacterium (assembly GCA_964646245.1). Lineage (GTDB taxonomy): Bacteria > Chloroflexota > Chloroflexia > Thermomicrobiales > UBA6265 > UBA6265. The sequence goes on along the minus strand of CAZYDY010000084.1, from coordinate 573 downwards.
TGCCGCGGACTTCGCGTCCGACGCAGTGCTGGCATCCAACGCCCACGGTGCCGCTGCATACCCGCAGTTCCAGGCCGCTATCAGCGAAGCCTGCGTGAACCTGCTGGTAACGCAGGACGCCGAAGCGTTCCAGATGGAGCTCGCCGACGCAGCTGCTTCTGCAGACCTCGGCGCATAGATTTTCCGGGAGGGTGCGCTTACGCGGCGCACCCTCCTTTTTTGTCTCAGACACTGAAAAGGTCCTTGTATGGCATCTGAGGCGCTACCAGCGCAAATCGAACATGTGGAAAAGGCCAGAACCGGAAGGATGGATCGACTGATCGGTCCGCTTTTGCTTTCACCGAGTGTGATTGCATTGGCGATTTTTGTGTATGGCTTCATTGGCATGACCGTGTGGATTTCCATGTCCAATTGGGACTCCGCTCGGATGGACCTCAGCATCGCCACCCCCTGGTGGAAGGTGTATGACCTCCTCTTTAACATGACGCGGTTCCAGATCAACATCCGCAACGCGCTGATCTTTACTATCTTCTTCCTGGTATTGGCAGTGGGATTCGGTCTTATTTTCGCCAT
>CAZYDY010000083.1:0-7547 GCA_964646245.1 uncultured Sphaerobacteraceae bacterium | reverse complement strand
GCGAGTAACGCTCTCGCGAAATACAAGAACGATGAGTTCTATTGCCCGGGGTCACTCGTGCGCGTCGTGATGGATAATCACCATCCGCTCGGATACGGACTCCCGCGCGATCTGCCAGTGCTCTTTATGAACAGTGTCGCCTTTGATATCGGCGGCAGTGAAGTCACCTCCGTCGCGCAATATCCTGGCTCCGATCCGCTGCTCAGCGGTTGGATCCTGGGATCGCAACATCTGGAGCGCAAGCATGCACTCGTCGATGTACGCTTCGGCGAAGGTTCGGTCGTGCTGGTCGGATTCCGGCCGTACTTCCGCGCCCAAACACGCGGAACATACCGCGTGCTCTTCAATGCAATCATGCGAGCCGGCTACGAGCCAGACGTACTCACGGTCTAGATCAAACCAATGAACAAAGCGGGCGAGTCGGGAAACCGACTCGCCCGCTTCTCATTTCCGGGAATTAACGATTCATTGCCGCACGCGTCCGCTCGGAGGTCACATCCTTCGCCAGCATGATAATGGCGCCAAAGCCCCACACTGTAACCAGCACCATCACAACAACGTTCAGGAACGGCACAGGCGCCATCCTGAGCGCTCCAATGATGATCATGCCGATCACCATAGCGAACAGCAGGAACCCGCGGCTACCGTCGCGCCAGGAGCGCGGGAGGATCGCCCGGCCAATTGTCACACTCACCACAATCTGTGAGAGATACAACGCGAACGGAATCAGCAACATCACAATCAGGCCAACCGGCAGCAAGATAACGCTCAACAGTGCCAGCACTGCGAGAATGGGGATCACAACCAGTCCAAGCGTGCCCCAAATTCCAGGAGCCACCACAGGCGCAGCCAACTCGGCCACCCGGTAAAAGACCCGCGGTGCAATCGCGATCAGCACCGCTCCGGCAATTAATGACCACACCAGCCGCAGCATCTGACCAAACGGAGCCAACGCGCCGTCACCAATTCCTGTCCATGGCGTTGCATTGGTCCGGTTCGTCTCGCCGCCAATGGTCGCATTTACGTGAATGTCGGCATCCGTCTGGCTCTGATATCGGAAATCGTCACCAATCGTGGCATCTTCACCTACGTGAATCCTGTCTGCCTGCAACTCCACATTGCCGCTGACGCTCCCGTTGTGATCGTAGAGCAGGGTAGAGCCGTACAGCTTTCCATCCACCACGCCATCCACCTGTGCCTGCGCCCCATGAATGATCAGGTCACCACCGATGGTGGCATTTTCGTTCAGGTCCACCCGGCCACTCATCACCACCACATTGCCCTGCACGGCACCGTCGAGCCGCACCAGTCCGCCTGCAACATAGAGCGTGCCCGAGATGTCCCCCCGAATCGTTACCGTTCCGGCGAGTACATGGACACTGCCGCCCACATCGCTCTCCACTGTTGCGGAGCCGGCCACCAACGTCAGGTCGCCTTCAATGTCGGCGTCAATATCTGCCCGGAGCGCTGCAACATAGAGATCGTTCTGGATGGGATCACCGGAGTGATCCACCTGGAAGCCGGCCGAGAAGGTCGATGCGCCAGCCAACAAGGGCACAGAGATCATGCCAAGCAGCACGATAACCGCAAAGGCAATCAATCCGAGGTTTCTTCCCCGTAGCGTATGGCTGTGCATTCTCTATCCCTCCCCGGGATGCAATCAGTGTCGTGTTTACGGACGGTTAACCGTCGGCATGATACCACCGCGTTTGCGGTGAACAGTGGTGTAAACCATGCCGCCACTGCCTGCCTGAATCACGCGCTCGGCACCTTGCCGTATCAATACGATACTGCCAGGTTCCACTTCAATCTCATCCTGATTAATCGATATTGTGCCAGAGCCCCGCAGGCAGGTGACAATCACATCCAGCACCTGGTTGACGTGTTTGGCAATTTGCTCGCCTTCTCGCAGCACCAGCACGTTCATGTGCAAATCGTCCGTTTCAGGCTGCCAAACATTGCGTGTGTGTTCGTCCGGGAGTTCGCTCAGGTGAAATCGATCTGGTTTCATGATTTCTTGTCCGCTTCCTTGCAAAGGTCGTCGCACAGGTCCGCCCAACGGGTCGGACGGAACATCCACATGCTGCTGACGGATCGATTTGCGAACATCGTTACCGCCAGTTCCCGGTCCGGATCAGCCCAGGCGAGTGTGCCCGCAAATCCCCAATGGTCCCACGTGTTTGGCGAGGAGAGATTGCCCGTCCAGTGCTTCGGTTTGCTGCCCTTCATCTCCCAACCACACGCCCAGAACCCCGGATTCCAGATGGTGCGCATACTCTCAACACCACCTTCCAGGCCATGCACCTGATCCTGCGTCATCGCCTCACGCGAAGAATCGCTGAGCACGTTTTGCCGACCAGGCAGGAACGAGGCAGTAAACCGCATCATATCCAGCGCCGATCCGTAAAACCCACCCCACGGAATCGCTGTCTCCCGCCACCAATCCGAGTTATAGGATTCGTACGGTGTTCCTTCATTAGCCGGGCCCTGGAGATGAGCAATGCGCGCGGTTTCATCTGCAGTTGGCGCCAGCACAATGTTGTGGAGTTCCATCGGCTGCAGCACCTTCTCGCGCACGATCTCGAGGAAGCCCTGTCCTGTCACGACTTCGGCCGCTCGAGCTGCAATTCCCGGCCCGAGATTGCTGTACCGAAGGCGTTCGCCCGGTGCAGAGGTCAACGGAGTCTGCAGCATCAGGTCAATCTGTTCGTCCCGACTGGCAAGGGAGGAGGGCTGGAACAGCTCTGCGCTGATGTTCTCGGGCAACCCGGACGTATGCGCGAGGAGTTGCCGGAAGGTAATGTCGTCCCGCTGGGCCTCCAGCATCGACGTACTCTGGAGCGGATCCACCTCCGCACCGAATTCCGGCAGGACCTCGGTTACAGACGCATCGAGGTCAAGCAGTCCCTCGTCCACAAGCGTGAAGAAGGCCGCCGCCGTGATCGGCTTGGAGAGCGACGCCAGTCCAAACAGCGTCTCGTCGTTCACCGGCTCGCCTTCGCGCGCTTCACCAGCGTGATGCAGTGCCACCAGTTCACCGCGATGCTCTACAGCTATCGCTGCTCCCGGAACTGCACCTTCTTCTACCCATCTGTCAATTTGCGCTGCTACTTCTTCGAACGACATTTCATACCTCCCCGTCGGCGTTATTCCACTATTGTCATCCCATCGAGTTGAAGTCGCCAACATCCCGGGCACTGGGCAGTTTCCGGAGTACAATTGAGGCATGAGGAACGCCGGGTATCACCCGGTACGGATACTAATGGAGAACACAGAATGCACGAGAAACCCCGAATAACTGTTGTTGATGACTACGATGCGATGAGCATGATGGCCGCCGATCGCGTGACGGATATCATCAACGCTTTCCCCGACGGCGCAATCACCGTTCCCACGGGTTCAACACCGGCCGGTATGTACAAGGAACTCGTTCGTCGCATAAACGCCGGTGAGCTCGACGCATCCCGCGTTAAGATCTTTTGCCTGGACGACTATCTCGGCCAGACTCCGGAAGACGAAGCCAGCCTCACCAAGCTGCTCATTCGAGAGTTCCTGGAGCCAGCGAATATTCCGATGGAAAACGTTCACTTCGTCCCGACGGTGAGCGATGATCCACACGCAGCCGCAAAGCAGTACGAGGCGGACATCGCCGCGGCTGGTGGGCTCAAACTGGCAGTTATTGGCCTCGGCAATAATGGCCACGTGGCCTTCAACGAGCCAGGCTCTGGCCCGGATACACGCACACGCGTCGTGGATCTGACTCGCGAGAGTCGCGATCAGAATGCTGCCTACTATGAGGGCGCAGAAATCCCGGAGCAGGCGATCACCATGGGCATCGGCACGATTCTGGATGCCGAGAACATCGTCATGATCGTCAGCGGAGAAGGGAAGGCCGATATCGTCGGCGAGATGGTCAATGGACCGATGACAGACGATGTGCCTGCCTCCTGGATGGGCAAGGCCGGTACGCGTACCGAGCTGATCGTCGATAAGGCGGCTGCTGCCCACATCAGGTAGAAGTAATCGAAAAGGGGCGCGGCAGGTGAAAGCCTGCCGCGCCCCTTTTTGGTTTCAGTAATCGTGCGCTAGCGAATCAACATATATGCACCCACGCAAACGAGTGCGAAGGTGGCGAGTACCAGTATCGAGAGGGCCGAGGCAAGCTTTCGCCGCTGCTCGTCCGTCATGTTCTCTCGCCAGTCACGTTTCTCCGTTGGTGCTGCTGGCATCGGATCTGGAGCAGATTGCGCCTTCCAGTCCTGCCAGCTGAACATCTCCTGTCGACCTTCCCGGTCACGTTCGAAGGCGAGGATTTTGTTGGCGAGCGAATCCGGCGGTACATCAAACCAGCCGAAATCGTACTCACTCCATCGCTTCTCTACTTCCCGCACGGAATTAAACGCACCGAACTCTTCCTTTTCGGCATCTTCCAACGCCTGGTGATACGCACGCTGGTCGCGCGTGATGTCGTCTATCAGCGTCCGTCGCACTTCCTCGAACGTTTTCCCGGAGTACTCGGGGTGCCAGGTAAATTCCTGTGATGACTGTGCTGCGTTGTGTGCTGAATCCGTCACCGGTTACTGCCTGCTTTCTAACTGAAAGGAACACCTTCGTAGATCATGTCTCGGGTACGAGCCTCGATTTCTTCCGGCGTTACGGTAGCACGTGCAAGCCCTTGCTCGTACGCCTTGGCAGCCACAGCATAGGCCACACGAGGTGCCACTCGCAGGTCGAGGCTGTCCGGAATCAGGAAGTCTGGAGTCAGGCGCGCGTTCGGTACCAGTTCGGCGATAGCTTCGGCGGCCGCGATTTTCATTTCATCCGAAATCTCGGTGGCATACACGTCCAGCGCACCACGGAAAACACCCGGGAACGCGAGTGAGTTATTCACCTGGTTTGGGTAGTCAGATCGTCCTGTGGCAACGGCAAATGCGCCGCCCTCAAACGCATCATCCGGAGTGATTTCCGGGTTCGGGTTTGCCAGTGCGAAGATAAGCGGATTCTTCGCCATACTGCGCACCATATCAACGGTGAGCGTATTCGGCGCGGAGAGCCCGATGAAGACATCGGATCCCACCAGCACTTCTGCCATGGATCCCTGCTTGCCCTCGTGGTTGGTGATCTCGGCAATCTCGTTCTTGTACTTGCCCATGCCCGTTGGTCGGCCCTTGTAGATGGCACCGGTGCGATCGCAGAGAATCACATCCTTCACACCAGACTTAATCAACAGCTTGGTGACCGCCATACCGGCCGCTCCTGCGCCATTGACGACGATGCGCATATCGCTGAGGTCCTCGCGGATCAGCTTGCTGGCATTCAGCATGGCCGCAAGAACCACGATCGCGGTTCCGTGCTGGTCGTCGTGGAATACCGGCATATCGAGCGCAGCCTTGAGTTTCTCTTCGATCTCGAAGCAGCGCGGTGCAGCGATATCTTCGAGATTGATTCCGCCAAGAGACGGTGAAATCGCCACCGCCCGGCGAACAATCTCATCGGGATCCCGTTCCGCCAGGCAAATCGGGAATGCTTCCACACCAGCGAGAGAGCGGAAGAGAGCAGACTTGCCTTCCATTACCGGCATGGCCGCCTGCGGGCCAATATCACCAAGCCCGAGCACAGCCGAACCGTCGGTAATGATACCGACCAGGTTTCCCTTGCCAGTAAGTTCATACACCTGCTTGGGGTCATCGCGGATCACGTGACTCGGGGCCAGAGCAGCCGGCGGCAGGTACAGCATATTCAGGATGTGATGATCGCGAATCGGCACCTTGCTTTCGATTTCGATCAGGCCATGATGTCGCTCACGGAGGTCGATCGCTTCTTCAACAAAGCTGTGCGCATCTCCGTTGCCTCGCAGGCTCGGACGTGGGCGTTCCAGCCGACCCTCGTACACATATCGAAGGGTCTTCTCTGCCACCTCCTCCGGAGAAACATCACGAGTTGCCTCTCCAGTCTCGATGGCCGTTCTCACCACCGAGGCGGCAATCTGGGGCGCCACCCGGAAGTCGAAGATATGCGGCACGATGTGATCAGCATGGAGTTCATCCGGCTTCACCATATCAGCCAGGGCACGAGCCGCATTCAACAACATACGCAAGCGAATATTGCGAGATCCTGAATCGAGCAAGCCTCGGAAGAATCCGGGGAAAATCAGCGACGAATCGAGCATGTTGGCGTAGTCGCTCCGTCCGGTTGCTACCACGCGGGCACCGCCGGCGCGGGCCATTTCTGGCGAGATTTCCGGAGTTGGGATCGCCATCGCCAGCACAATCGGGTCGGGCGCCATGGTGCGGATCATATCGTCCGTCACGATATCGCCTGAGCTGAGTCCGATGAATACATCGGCACCCTTCAGCATCTCTTCAAGGGATCCCTTGCGCTGATTCAGGTTTGTTTCCTTGGCGAGGTACGCCTTGGCCCAGTTCATACGATCGGTGCGGTAGTTGTAGATAGCACCGGCACGGTCGCACACGACAAGGTTCTTGGCACCAGCACGGGTGAGAAGCCTCGCCACGCCTATGCCGGAGATGCCAGCGCCACTCAGGACGATATTGGCATCCTCCAGATTCTTGCCGACCACCTTCAGAGCGTTATAAAGCGCTCCAAGCGTGAGGATCGCGGTACCGTGATGCTGGTTGCTGAACACCGGAATGCTGGCTGCGCGTTCGAGTGTCTCCGCGATCGTGAACGCACGCGGCGATGCGATGTCATCCAAACAAATCGCACCGAATGTCGGTGCGAGTGCCACGCCTGTGTCTACTATTTCATCGATCTCGGTGGTGTTGAGCATCACCGGGAATGCATCGACGCCAGCAAAGGTCTTAAAGATGACGGACTTGCCCTCAGCCACCGGGAGTTCAGCCAAAGGATGGCTTCCACCTTCGGAACCAAACAAATCTGAACCATCGGAAATCAGTGCGACGGTGTTTCCTCGACATGTGAGGTCATAGCTGCGCACCGGATCGAGCTCAATGGCCGTACAGGCAGCGGCCACACCGGGTGTATAGACGAGCGAAAGGATGGAGCGATCGCGAATTTGGACCTTGCTGTTAACTCCGATGAGGCCACGATAACGGCGTCGAAAATCGAGCCCCTCATCGTAATCCTCAATTTCAAAGCCAACGTCCCCGGTCGCGGTTTTCATGTAGATTTCCCTGTTCTAGTAGGATGGATTTCTTGCGCATTTGGATGTGGCGACTTGTGCGCCAGGCAAGGCAGTTGCATGCGTTGAAACGGCATGACGCCATCCTCGTGACTTTTCTGGATACAGTATCGCTTATTTCACAGTGTTGAACAGGAAAGCGCGAGGCAATCACGGGATCGCCTCGCGCTCTATTCCTTGCTGTGTACCAAAACTAGCTTTGCGGAGTTGCCTCCGGAATATCCAGTGTCGGTACCAGTCCATTTACCAGTGAACCGAGGTCATGACCAAGGCTTCCGTAGGTGAATGCCAGGGCCACTTCTTCCTGGGCGGCGTCGTCGATTTCTTCCGTCTCCTCTGGCGTTGCAATCACATCCGGTGTGGCAACGACCTCATCAACATCAGG
>CAZYDY010000082.1:0-7582 GCA_964646245.1 uncultured Sphaerobacteraceae bacterium | reverse complement strand
GCCGGCAAGACCACGATCGTCAACCTGCTCACGCGCTTCTACGAAATCGATTCCGGCACCATCCTGATCGATGGCGTGGACCTGCGCGAAATCAACAAGATCGAGTTGCGGCGGCAACTCGGAATCGTGCTGCAGGATGGCTTCCTCTTCGCTGGAACGGTGATGGAGAACATCCGTTACGGACGCCTCGATGCCACCGACGATGAAGTGATATCGGCCGCGAAGACAGCACAGGCAGACGAGTTCGTGCGCCACCTGCCAGATGGCTATGAAACAGAGCTCACCGAGCGTGGCGGCAACGTCAGCCAGGGCCAGCGACAGCTCATCACCATCGCCCGCGCCTTGCTGGCGAATCCAAAGATTCTCATTCTGGATGAAGCGACCAGCAATGTGGACACCCGCACCGAACGCCTGATTCAGGAAGGCATGACTCGCCTGATGGAAGGTCGCACCAGCTTCGTGATCGCCCACCGCCTGAGCACAATCCGCAGCGCGGATCAGATTCTGGTCATCAACAAGGGCGAGATAATCGAGCGCGGCAATCACGACGAGCTTGTCGCGCAGGGCGGATTCTACGCCGCCCTCAGTAGCGGCCAGTTCGGCGGGGATGCAGACCTGTTGGCGGAAGAACAGGCAGAGGAATTGATCGCGTCAAGAACAGGAACTGATTGATTCAGCGAGGCGTAGCGAAACTACGCCTCCACGATCAGGCCGTCGTACGCAAGGGTCACGTTCTCCGGCAGCAACGGGGCGATTTCACTCTCGCGGCCAAGCTCATGACCAACGTGACTCAAATACGCACGCTTCGGATTAACCTGTTCAATAAACTCCAACGCCTGCTCCAGGTTCATGTGGCCGAAGATCTCTGCTTTCTTGAGCGCAGTAGTGATCAGCACCTCCACGCCTTCCAGCAACGGCCAACTTTCCTCAGGCACCGTGTGCACATCCGTGAGATAGGCCAGGTTACCGATGCGATATCCAAGAATCGGCAGCATGCCATGCATGATCGGGATCGGAGTAATCTCCACACCATTCACCTCGAATGGCCTGATCTCATCGATGACATGCATTTCCAGATTGGGAACAGTGCCATACCGGTGGCGAATCGGTTCCAGCGTGTATCCGAAGCGGCGCTGGAAATCATCCACCGTGTTCTCCGGAAGGTACGCCGGAATACGCGCTTCCTGCCGGAAATTGAACGGCCGAATGTCATCCACGCCCGCAGTGTGGTCGCTATGCATATGGGTGTAGAGCACAGCGTCAATCCGTGGCGGTACATTCCTCAAAAGTTGCTGCCGCAGGTCGGGCGATGTATCAACCAGGATATGTGTGTCCTGGGTGTGGATCATGACTGAGGCGCGGAGGCGCTTGTCGTGCTGATCGGGGGAATTACAGACCTCACAAGGACATCCGATAATGGGTACACCGCTTGATGTACCGGTGCCAAGAAACTCCAGTGTGATGGTCATGCCTGCTCCCGCGTTACGAAACTCATCGCGTTCCGTCCATCATTGTATCGCTGATGCCCACATCGCAACCCCGCAAATACTGCAAGAACAACACCCCCGGCGCCGAAAGGCAGTCGGGGGTGTTACGTGATGCGCCAGCTAGTTTTGGGCGGTTCGGGTCAGGACGAAGATGGAGCCAGCGGTAACAATGTGCATAGCCGCCAACAGGAACTGGAACGACGACGGAACATCCTGCAGCACGAACGGAATCATCACTGCCAGTATCAAAACCACGAGCAGGATGATAGCGAACAGCCGGGAAGCTCGCGGGGCGTGCGTGCCCAGGTAGACCATCAGACCACCGAAAATGAACACTGGTATTGTGGATGCTAATATGACGGAAACGAGACTAAATGTATCCGTAGCAGCGGGCATCTCCTCCGGAATCCAGTCGACTGCTGTACCAATGAAGTACAGGATCAGGTTCAGTCCCAGCGACACTCCGGCCATAATCGCCGTAGTGCGCCATATAGCAGATGGCTCGGCTGTCTCGTGGATATGCCCTGTTTCTTCTTCTTCCGCGCTATAGGCGGGATGATCATTCATATTCGGCTTCCCTTGCACGATCACTATGACCTTCAACTCTCATACGGAAAAGCAGTCGCAATCCCGGTGCCATCGGTCTGCTAAACTTCGCCTCATGATTATTGCCCGCCACCTTCGTGGCACCTCTTCCATCATCCCGGGCTACCGGGAACTGCCGCTACTCGAACAGCACTGACGCATGTGAGTAGCGGGAGTCTGGCGTCACACCACACTCCCCGATTTCTTCGGGAGCAATTTCGTGTTCAATCGAATTCGTTGGCAACGGAGCGGCCTGCTCCAGGATGCCGATTTCCTAAAAGTCTGGGCAGCTGAGACCATCAGCCAATTCGGCTCCCAGATCAGCATCTTCGCCGTACCGCTGATTGCGGCCATAACGCTGGATGCATCTCCGTTACAAATGGGAATACTTTCAGCTGCCGGTCCTGCGCCGCGCCTTGCCATTGGCTTCTTCGCTGGTGCCTGGGCCGATCGCCTGCCGCGACGCCCCATCATGATCTTCACCAACCTCGGCCGAATGGTCGCCAGCGCCATGATCCCGCTCGCCGCGCTCAGCGGAGATCTCACCTTCGCCATCCTGCTCGCCATTGCCGTCATCACCGGAATGCAATCGGTCTTCTTTGATACCGCCTGGGCAGCCCTGTTACCGAACATGGTCGGCAAAAAGCACCTCACCGATGCCACCAGCAAGCTCATGGGCAGCGCATCGCTGGCGCAGGTGGTTGGGCCAGCTTTGGGCGGACTCATCGTCGGCCTCTTCGGCGGCCCCCAGGCGATGTGGATCCCGGCGATCACGTTCTCCATCTCGGCGATGTTGCTGATGCGCATCCACACCCCGGAAATCCCGCCGGAACGGCCTCAAACCGCCACTTCAATGTGGACCGAAGTACGAGAAGGACTAACCGAACTCTGGCGCGAACCCGTCGTGCTGGCGCTCATGAACAGCTCCATCGTCCTCAACTTCGGCGGAGCCATGTTCCTGGCGGTCTACGTGTTGTTCATGACCAACGACCTCGAACTGAGCAGCCAGGGAATCGGACTGGTCTTCGCATCCGGCGGTATAGGCGCACTGATAGGAACCATCGTTGCACCAATCCTCGCCCGGAAGATCGGCGTCGGGCCATCCATCCTCGCTGGCTCTGTCGGATTCGGCGTTGCCAACCTCCCGGTTCCGCTCGCCTTCTACTTCCCGGATATCGCCCTGCCGGTCGTCGTGTTCGGCGAAACGGGAGCCTGGCTGAGCCTGATGGTCGTCAACGTGAACCGCTTCGCGCTCCGCCAGGCCCTGACGCCAAACAAGCTTCGAGGCCGAATCGCTGCGTCATCAATCACCCTGGTCTCCGGCGCCGCCATGATCGGCTCACTCACCGGCGGCCTGATCGGTGAAATAGCCAGCGTCCACACCGCGCTCTACGTCAGCATCGTCTTCCAGGCAGCCGCCGCATTGTGGGTCTGGAAATCGCCAGTTCCAGGCATTATCGAGTTCCCGGAGGACGACCTCCAACCCACTTCCTGAGATGCAAATCCGGGAGAATTCCGACGCTATTTTCGGGCCGGAATTCTCCCGACAATGCGCCGAAAAGACGGCCAAAAAACTCCTCCCGAAAAGTCCTTCCATTCTCGATATCGCTCTGTTACTATCTGCTGAGCGCACCCGGATTCGCCGGGCTCGCACCTCTTTTATCAAAACGGAAAATATCTCGTGGAATCGATTCGTCACGCCATTGGGCGGCGCTCTGCGCTGTGGTCCAATACCGATTTCATCCGCTTCTGGACTGGCGAAACCATCGCGAACTTCGGTGGTCAGTTGGGCCTCATCGCCCTGCCGATCATCGCTGCTGTCTCGCTGGGTGCTACCCCGTTCCAGATGGGACTTCTCACCGCCAGCACGCAACTCCCCCGCATGGTCGTCGGCATTTTCGCCGGCAACTGGGTGGATCAGCGCAAGCGTCGACCAATCATGATCTGGGTGAATATCGCCAGGGCGCTCACGCTCATGGCTATCCCGGTGACATCGCTGTTCGGCATCCTGAATTTCTCGCTCCTGATGCTCGTCTCGGTTCTTCTTGGCGTCTTCGGAATCGTCTTCGATTCCGCCTGGAGCGCCATGGTCCCGAACCTGGTCAAGCGCGAAGAACTCGCCGATGCCAACGGCAAGCTCTGGGCCAGCATGAGCCTCGCCCAAATCGTGGGACCGGCACTGGCTGGCACGCTGATCGCGTGGCTCACCGGCCCGAATGTACTCGCGCTTACCGCCATGTCGATGCTGGTCGCCGCCTGGTACATGAAGCAAATCCGAACGCCAGAACCGGAACCGGAAGATCAGCCAGACCTGCATTCCGGCCCGCGAGAGATGCTCCGTAACATCAAGGAAGGCTACGTCGAACTCGTCCGCAATCCGGTGGTACGTCCGCTTACCACCACACTCACGGGAATCAGCTTCGGCTCCGGCGTCTTCGCCGCGGTATTCGTGCTGTTCCTGACGGATAATCTCGGGCTCTCCACGCGCGGCATCGGCATCATGTACGCCGTCGGTGGCGCCGGTGCCCTGCTCGGTAGCGTGGTGGCTGCACCATTGGCCCGGCGCTTTGGCTACGGCCGCATCATCACCATCGGCCCATTCATTCAGGGCAGCTGCAACATGCTCTTCGCCGTAGCAGTGCTCCTGAATCAATGGGGAATGGCGCTGGTTGCGTTCGGATCACTGGTCGGCTGGATTTTCCTGCAGGCCTACGATATCAATCGCTTCAGCCTGCGCCAGGCAGTAACCCGCCCGAACCTGATGGGACGAGTCGCCAGCTCCACAATGACGCTCATCGCCGCATCCACCATGCTGGGATCACTCATCGGCGGAGCAGTCGGTGAGTTCTGGGGCATCGGACCAGCGCTCGCAGTCGGTGCAGCCGTGCAAATCGCATCCGGATTCCTGACTCTGTTCTCGCCAGTACCCGCCATCTCGGAACTGCCCGCGCTCCCCTTCACCGCGAAGGCACCGCTGCACGACCCGAGTGTGGACACCGAACTGGTTACCCCCGCAGCAGTGGAAATGGCTTAACCAGCAGCGCTGCCTTGGTAACAAGGCGAATTCTTCGAAAAGCATCGAATGCCCGGCGACCTTACAATCGCCGGGCATTCGCTTTTCAGGTCTTGATTCGTTTCGGCTCGCCACGGCAGGCGAGCACGAGCCCGGTTACACCAATGCACCAAGATGATCGGCCACGGCCACCTCGCCGACCTCCCACCCGTCCGCAGTGTGCGTCAGGTAAGTTCGGCTGGTATTGAGAATCACGCTCTTGCCGTGCCCGTATTCCCCGTTGGAGAGCACCTCCAGCACGGAGTTGATCCATGTACCGTGGGTGACCATGATCAGGCGCTGGTTCGGGAAACGAAGGATGTAATCCTCAATTGCTCCGACGGAACGCGCATCCAGATCGTCATACGATTCAAGCCCCTCCCAAACATCGTCCGGGAACTGCTCTTGCCGCTCAATCAGCGTGAACCCCTCGGCAGCACCGTAGGATCGCTCCATCAGGCGCGGATCCGGCACCAGCAGGTCACTGCTCATGTTAAGTGCCTCGGCAATAGGAAGCGCCGTCTCCCACGCACGCTTGAGCGGACTGGCGATAATCGCATCCCACTCCTCACCGCGCATCGAATCAGCCAGCGCCTGTGCCTGCCGATGGCCAAGGTCATTGAGCGGCCGATCAGATGTACCCTGATACCGCCGTTCAACATTCCAATCCGTTTCACCATGGCGAATCAGCACTATTTCTGAAGTCATTAATTGTGTCTCCTCTACGCCAAATGCTCTTATCAATCCGGCGAACTCTTATCGAAATGTATGCGCTCAATCTCACCAATACAGGCTGTATCGAGCCATAGCCACTTCCCTTACTATAGCCATACAACCTTAATGAATGTTAAACGCATTGATAATCCGTCCTTTTACCCCGCAAAAACAGCCACCGGATCGCTATGGCAGCAATCCGGTGGCATTCAGTCAACACAGGTTATCTGGAACTTACAGACTATGCAGAGAGCTTCTTCCGCGCCAGGTCGACACGTTCAATCAGTCGATCCTTGCCAACTGCGGCAAGCGTATCGAAGAGACCCGGACTCTGTGTGCGACCAGTCGCAGCAACGCGGATCGGCATGAAGAGCTGGCCGGGCTTGAGTTCCATGTTTTCCGCGAGCTCACGCAGCGCGAGTTCGGTCTGCTCAAGATCGCTGAGGTTCAGGTTCGGCAGCGCCAGGGCCACGTTGTCCAGCACCTTCAGGGCCGTCTCGGCGTCCATCTTCTTCGGTACCAGCAGGGCAGCATCGTAATCCGGCAGCTCGTCCACCAGGAAGTAGCTCATCAGGTCCGGAGCTTCATTCAACAGATGGATGCGGTCCTTCAGCAATCCGCTGAGTTCCACCACCGTCTCATACTGCGGATGCTTCTCGTCGGCCGGCGCATTCTCGATCATGCCAGCATCGATCAGCCACGGCATCACGCGCAGCGCCAGGTCTTCCGTCGTCAGGTGATGGTTGATCCACTGCGCATTGAGCCAATCGAGCTTCTGCCGATCAAATGTGCTCGGGCTCGGACTCACCTTCTCGAGCGTGAAGTGCTCCAGCAGGTCATCGAAGCTGTAGATTTCGGTCTTGCCGTCCAGGCTCCAGCCCAGCAGCGCGAAGTAGTTCAGCAGCGCTTCCGGCAGGTAGCCACCCTCGCGGAAATCGTTGAGGCTCACACCACCGTGTCGCTTGCTGAGCTTGCCACCGTTCGCATTCAGAATCAGCGGCATGTGCGCAAACACCGGCAGGTCCCACCCGAGCGCCTTGTACAGCTGCACATGCAGCGGCGCAGTAGGAATCCACTCCGGCCCGCGGGTGACGTGCGTGATATCCATCTCGTGGTCATCCACCACCACCGCGAGGTGATAGGTCGGGAAACCATCGGACTTCTGGATCACGAGGTCATCAATCGTGTTGTTCTCGTACACGATATCGCCGCGCAGCAGGTCCGGCACAATGGTCTGGCCATCAAGCGGCATCGCAAAGCGGATGACGAATGTCTCGCCAGCATCGATCTTCGCCTGCACCTCATCGGCACTCAGGTTGCGGCAATGGCGGTCGTACCCTGGCGGCAGCTTCGCCTTCTGCTGCTCCTCGCGCACCGCCTGAAGTCGCTCTGCAGAGCAGAAGCAACGGTAGGCCTTGCCCTCGGTTACAAGCTGCTCGGCGTATTCACCATAGCGATGCTTGCGCTCACTCTGCACGTAGGGAGCATACGGTCCCCCAACATCCGGACCTTCATCCCACTCGAGACCGAGCCAGCGGAGACCCTCCATCAGGTTCTCGACACTGCCCTCAATGAGTCGCTTGCGGTCCGTATCCTCAATGCGGAGGACGAACTTGCCGGTCTTGCCCTCTCGCTTGGCCTGTCCGTGCGCGAAGAGGACGTTGTACATCACCAGCCGCGCCCCACCAATATGAAGCGAGCCCGTCGGGCTGGGGGCAAATCGAACGCGAATATCGTCAGTCAA
>CAZYDY010000081.1:0-7683 GCA_964646245.1 uncultured Sphaerobacteraceae bacterium | reverse complement strand
TCCCGTATGGCACAAATTCCGGTTATCCCTACCCCGCTCCCTGCCTCTATTCCCTAGAATTCAGGTAATGAATAAGACATGGACGCATGAAAGTCCGTGACAAGGGGCAAAGGAGCTACCGACATGACACGATCCCGAAACAACAAAATGATCTCCGGTGTTTGCGCCGGAATCGCCAACCAAATCGGCATAAGCACATTCCTGGTGCGATTCTTCTTCGTTATCGCAGCAGCGATCATTCCGGGAGTTTCACTCCTGATGGTGCTGGCACTCTACGTGCTGTTGGCATTTGTACTTCCGTGGGACGATGAAGTGACTCCGTACACATTTTAGCGAGCCGGGGATTGGAGACACGTAATGAAACTCAACATCACGCTTGATGGACATCGATTTTATCGATCCAACACAGATGCCTGGATCTTCGGTATCTGCGGGGGATTGGCCCAACACTTCGGCTGGAACCCTTCCATCGTCCGGGCGGCAGTCGGTATTGGCGCTCTCGCTGTACCGGGCATTAGCACGGTGAGCGTTGCGGTGATCTACCTGCTGCTGGGACTCCTGATTCCAACTCCGGACCAGGCTTAGCCAAATACTGATATTCTTGTGCATAACTCCGCGATTTCACGTACCGTGATCGCGGAGTTTACCTACGCCCTTCAGCACAAGGATATGACAACAAATGTCCGATTCAGTCCAGCTTCCCGTTCAGTGTGCCAATTGTGGATTCACCACCAGCGGTACAACGCCGATTACATCCTGTCCCAACTGCGGCGGATTGCTGGATGCCGTGATAGATACGGATCGAACGATTACACCGGTCGAGTTCGATACAGCCCGATTCTCGCTGGAAAGCACCTCCGGTGTGTGGCGGTATCGGGCGCTTCTCCCCCAGTTTGACGACGAGAACATCGTCACCCGGCGCGAGGGCAACACTCCACTCTACTTCCACGATTCACTGGCTGATTACGCCGGCCTTGAGCACGGCTCCATGGGTGTGAAGCACGAAGGTCATAACCCCACCGGAAGCTTCAAGGATCGCGGCATGACCGTGGCTGTAACCCATGCGAAATCGGTTGGTGCGAAAGTTATCGCCTGCGCCAGCACGGGTAACACAAGTGCCTCATTGGCATCGTATGGCGCAACGGCCGGAATCCCGACACTCGTGCTGATTCCCGATGGCAAGATCAGCATGGGCAAGCTCAGCCAAACCCTCGCGTTCGGCGCGACAGTCGTCCAGGTAGAGGGTGATTTCGATGTCGCGCTCAAGCTCCTGCGTGAAGTGACCGAGCAGTTCGATGTATATCTCGCCAACTCGGTTAACCCGTTCCGCCCGGAAGGTCAGAAAACGATCGTCTTCGAGATTCTGGATGAACTCGGGTGGCAAGCTCCGGATGTGATCGCGCTGCCGGGCGGTAACCTCGGCAACACGGCAGCATTCGGCAAGGCTATCCAGGAAGCGCACGCGGTGGGACTCATCGATAAAGTGCCACAGATCGTTACCGTGCAGGCCGAGGGCGCATCTCCGTTCTACAAGTACTTCGAAAGTGGATTCGATCACTACGAAGACATGGTGCCGAACACCATCGCCAGCGCGATTAATATCGGCGCACCGGCGTCCGTGGATCGGGCACGTCGGGCGATCCAGAATACCGGTGGCATGGTGGCTATGGTGACTGATGATGAACTCATGGACGCCAAGGCGGTTATCGATGCGGCCGGTATCGGCTGCGAGCCCGCTTCGGCAACTTCGCTGGCCGGCATTCGCAAGTTGGTTGCGGCGGGCGATATTGCACCGGATGCCAAAGTCGTGGGCGTGCTAACCGGCAATATCCTGAAAGACACGGACAACATCGTGAAATACCACCTGGATGATGTCGACGGTGCGGCCCGCGAACGGGCAAATCGACCGATCCGGATTGAAGCGACAATGGATGCAATGAAGAAGGTGCTGGACAATGCGATTCTCGGTTAAGGCACCTGCAACGTCTGCCAATCTTGGGCCAGGATTCGATACAGTCGGTCTCGCCGTCGATATCTGGAACTCTGCCACTGTCGAGACCGATAGCGGCAGCGACTCCGTGGTCAACACCGGAACCGAAGCACCGCTGTTGCATGGTCGGGAGAACCTCACGCTGAGCGCAATGCGTATGCTGGCCCACGATTTCCGAAAGGAATTGCCGCCAGTATCGATTGTGGCCGATACGCTCATCCCTGTGAGTCGAGGTCTTGGCTCCTCTGCCGCCGCACTGACCATGGGTCTGGTAGCGGCAAACCTGCTTCTCGACCTGGGGCTCGATGACGACGATCTCTTTGAGCGGGCATGGTCAATAGAGGGTCATGGCGATAACGTTGGCGCCGCTATTTATGGTGGTGCAGTGATGGCCGTACCGAGTGTCCGCGGCATCACCCGCCTTTGCGATACGACGGAACTCGGGCTGACCTGCATACTCTTCATCCCGGATATGACCGGTGCTACGCACGCTGCTCGCGCTGCACTACCGGCGACCGTTCCGCATCAGGATGCGACAGCCAACGTGCAGGCCGTCTCGGCACTAACCGTAGGGTTGGTGCGGCATGATCACACGCTGATCTCGGCAGGAATGCAGGACAAGCTTCACGAGCCATATCGCGCCCCACTCTTCCCTCACCTGACACCGTTGCAGGAAGTAGCTCGCACTGCCGGAGCAGTCGGCGCCGTACTCAGTGGTGCGGGCCCAACCGTGTTGACGCTTGTGCAACCGGATCTGGCGGAGAACGTTTCCACTGCGATGGAACGCGCCGCGCGGGATGTGGATACTCCGGGCCGGGTTATCGAGGTGGCGTTGTCTTCAGTCGGATATAGCGTGAGTGAGGACGTGAGTTAATCGCAGCTGCTGCCTGAACAGAGCCCATTGCCGGCAAGACGCTCATGAGAATCTTGCAGGTATCTCAATTCACATTTCCAATAGCGCCTCAATCTCACTGCGACTGGCGATGAGCATCTCTCCATTCGTGGTTTGTACGAGTGCGCTCATGGTGGCGGCGAGTTCTGTGCTGTAGCCTATGGCGCCAGGATCGCGCAGGTAGCCAGCCAGGAATCCGGCGGCGAATGCATGCTCTGCTCCGCCCTGGTTCACGAGCTCCACAGTATGACCACGGCTAATGCTCATCACGCCGTTCTTCCCCATGGCCAGGCCTTCTAGCGCGATGCGACCATAACCACGGTTGCGCTCACGTCGCATGGCGACGGCAGCCACACCGAGTCGTTCGATCGCCATACGCAACGTCGTGTCATACGATCCTTCAATTCCGAAAAAGGTCTCCAACGCAGCGCGGGTGCTGAACAAGACATCCGTGTGGCGGACGACTCCGGAAACTGTCCGACGCGCCTCCGCCTGCGTCCAGCGTCCTGGCAGGTAATCCATCTCAAAGGCAACGATGAGCCCATGATGATTGGCGATGCTCATGGCATCGATCGCATCTTGTCGAACGCTGGCAGAAACTCCCAACGTTGATCCGGATACGTACAGTGCAGAAGCACCGTCGAAAATCGCATCCCAGTCGTACATACCGCTACGCCGACGAGAAAACGCACTATGTGCTGTATCGATAATCGTAGATCGCTCTCGCGGTTCGACTCCTGCATCAACGAATTTGAGACCGGTACGGCCTTCACCGATAGCGACGAACCGCGTATCGATGTTCGCCGCCCGCGCAGCGCGGAGTTTCCGACGACCAAACGGGGAATCTGAGACGGTGGAAACCCAGGTCGATTCGAGCCCGAGGCAGGCATAGGCAGCGGCGCAGTTCAACTCCGGGCCACCCACTGCGATACTCGCGGTATTGGCTCGCTCCAAACGGTCACGACCGTCTGACCCAAGCACAACATACGCCTCGCCAAACGTTACAAGACGTCCCGGTTGCCGACCGCCGCCAATAGCGTCTGCGATGATCTCCTCGACCTCATCCATATTTCGTGTTCCACTGATTACCCGGACTCCCGATATGCCCAGACGGCACAAGGTTCAGGTAGAATACCCGATATCGTATACAGGTTGAAGGAATGCCAACGCCACCGAGAATTGATACCGAACAACGTCGGGCAATAGCGAAACGTTCATCGCGATTACAGCGCATCACCCCGCTCGTAACCGAGTGGGTCACTGTTCCAGCGACTGATGTATCGCTCTTTGTGACGCGTCCGGAAAGTATCGATGCCGTGCTCGATTACGTTATCAATGACCCGGAGCAAAACCTGCCCTATTGGGCGGAAATCTGGCCGAGCGGGATTGCCCTGGCCACGGAACTGCTCAACCAACCGTCCCTGGTACGCGGCCTGCCGGTCATCGAACTCGGGAGCGGAGTCGGTATCACCGCAACAGCCGCAATGATGGCCGGTGCGGATTTGACAATCACGGACTACTCCCCCCACAGCCTGCTCCTGGCAGAGATCAACTGTTTGCGAGCCGGGCAATCGGCCCCGCCGTCACGACAAGTGAACTGGCGTAATCCGGCCGCGCATCTCTTGCAGGAAACTGGCGAGCAATGGCCCGTTGTATTGGCGGCCGATGTTTTGTACGAGCGCCGCGATATTGAACCAGTCCTGAATGTTCTGGATCGCATCACTGCACCAGACGGAATGGTGCTTTTGGCTGAACCCGGTCGGCGTCCTGCCAGGGATGCCATGGACATGGCTGCGGAGCGTGGCTGGCAGATCGAGACGCGCAAACACACCGGTCCATGGCCCGATCCCAAAGAGGCTGATGTCGTGGTTACGGTTCACATCATGAAACGATATCAATTGAATCATTGACACCGTCCGCCAGAATGTGTACAAAAGTGAGAGCAAATCATAAAGCGCCGTGATGTGCTGCAAAATGCTGACACCGATGGCACGATTCGAACACGCAAACGGTCGTGCTGGGTCATAGGGCGCTTCTGAAGCGGGAACCGGATGGACCGGATCTCCTGACTTCTGTAATCGGTGAAGGAGCATCCCGATGGCTCGAATCATCTTCGATAACGTTACCAAGGTGTACCCTGGTAACGACACTCCCTCTGTAGACAAGTTGAGCATGGAAATCGACAACGAGGAGTTCCTCGTGGTCGTAGGCCCATCTGGTTGTGGCAAGTCCACAGCCATGCGCATGGTGGCCGGCCTGGAGGAAATCTCCGATGGTCGCATCATCATCGGCGACCGGGTGGTAAATGACCTTCCGCCGAAGGACCGCAACGTAGCCATGGTGTTCCAGAGCTACGCCCTGTACCCGCACATGAGCGTGCGCGATAACCTCGCCTACCCGCTCAAGCTGCGCAAGGTCCCCAAGGCCGAGCGCGAGCAGCGCGTACTCGAAGCTGCCCGCATTCTCGACATCGAGCAGTACCTCGATCGCAAGCCGAAGGCACTCTCCGGTGGTCAGCGACAGCGTGTGGCCCTGGGCCGCGCCATTGTGCGTAACGCCGACGTCTTCCTTATGGACGAGCCGCTCTCCAACCTGGACGCCAAGCTGCGTGTGCAGACGCGCGCCGAGCTGGTGAAGCTGCACGATCGCGTGCGCACCACCACCATCTACGTAACTCACGACCAGACCGAAGCCATGACCATGGGCGACCGCATTGCAGTCATGAGCCTTGGCGTGTTGCAGCAGCTGGATACTCCGCAGGCCCTGTATGACACCCCGAATAACAAGTTCGTGGCCGGCTTCATGGGTTCGCCATCAATGAACTTTGTGGATGTCACCATTGAGGAAACCGATGGTCTCCTTTATGCCACCAACCCGGGTTTCCGCATGCGCATTCCGGATAACAAGTCTGCCAGCCTCATGGGCTACAAGGGCCGCCAGGTCACCATGGGTGTCCGCCCGGAGCACATTGTGGAAGAGAGCCGCGTACCAAGCGGCGCTGTACCGGAGGATGCCTACATTCCGGTGACGGTCGATGTTGTAGAGCTGTTGGGTAACGAGATCTTCGTTTACCTCACCACTCGCACCAGCACCCTCACCGCTCGAATGGATCCGGATCTGCATCTGGAGCGTGGCCAGGAGGTTCGCATCGCCCTGGAGCCGAGCAAGCTCCACTTCTTCGATATCGAATCCGAACAGGCAATTCGCTAGGTTCACCAGAATCAGCAAATTTCCAACTGCGGCAGGATATGATCCTGCCGCGGTTGGCGTTAACCAGCTTGCCGAGAACCCCACGCTCTCATAGGCTAATGCCAGTGAATGTGGATACCACAGGAGATATGACATGCGCGCAGCAGTAGTGCAGTTTCAGGTTGGCCCCGACCGGCAGGCAAATATCGATACAGTCAGCAATCTCGTTCGAGACGCAGCTTCGGCTGGAGCAACATTGATAGCACTGCCGGAAACGCTCGATTTCCGCGGCAAAGATGAAGATGTGCCCCGTATCAAGTCAGATATACCTGGGCCGGTATCCAACCACTTTGCAGAACTCGCCCGGGAACTGGGCATCTGGCTCCAGGCTGGCTCTATTCACGAGAACATCCCCGACCAGGACCGCACCTACAACACCGCCCTGCTCTTCAACCCGGAAGGGAAGGAAGTAGCACGGTACCGCAAACTCCATCTCTACGATGTGCAGATTACGGGTCGGGTTGATGCGCGCGAGAGCAACACGATTGCGCCTGGTAACGACGTCGTGACTGCGGATATCGACGGTCATACAGCAGGTATGACCATTTGCTATGACATTCGATTCCCGGAACTGTATCGACAGCTGGCGGATCGCGGGGCGGAAATCGTGTTCGTACCCGCAGCGTTCACCATGTTCACCGGCAAGGATCACTGGGAAACACTCATCCGGGCTCGCGCTATCGAAAACCAGTGCTTCATGTTGGCGAGTGGAACACACGGTGTCGATGCGGAAGGCAAGTCGACATACGGGCGCAGCATGATTGTGGATCCATGGGGAACAGTGCTGGCCACAGCCGGGGATGGCGACGGCTATGCGCTGGCGAACCTCGATTTCAGTTACCTGAAGCGCATTCGCCAAGAACTTCCGAGTCTTGCCAATCGCCGACGGGATGTACTGGGCTAGGAGCCCATTACTCTCCCGACCACAACTCTTCCCAATCCCGCAGGATCGGCTCGTCGTTCAACTCAATAGTTTCCGTATCGCCGATATAGCGGTCGGGATTGCCACTGGTGATGGTGACCATGATGGTGACGACGGTGGAGTCGTTCAGGAAAACGTATTCCAGCACGGCGAGTTCGTTTTCTTCCGTCCACGTAGCGATCAGTAACCGATCTTCGGTCACCACGCTGCCCACGTACCCTGAATACCGACTCTCGCGAGCGACGATATCCTCAAAGAACGCCTGCCTGTTGGTCTCGGTGGTGGATCGACCGGTGAAGGAAACCACACTCCGGCCGGAATCCGACAGAAGGCTGAACTCACCGATGGTGGCATCGGTTTCCGCCATATCCGTCCAACTGTCAGGGTAGGTCACCGTGAATTCGTTGGCACTACTGACATATGTTCCATCAGTGGATTGCTCATTCGAGATTGCTGCGCCTCGATTCAGGCGCGATCGATCGTCGAGCGGATTCTCATCGTTGGCCATGGTCGGCCCCGGCGCGGATTCCTCACGCGATTCAGTGGCATCAAGGGGCGCTGCGGAATCGGAGTCAGCTTCGATGGTGGTGTCCTCCAGTCGCGCAGCGACATCCGCACCATCGTCTCCGG
>CAZYDY010000080.1:0-7718 GCA_964646245.1 uncultured Sphaerobacteraceae bacterium | reverse complement strand
GTAAATGCGGAGGAGGTCGGTATCATCGGCGCTCCCGCCTGGGCGAGATCGCAGAACGCAAAGGGAGTGCCGATCCAGGGTGTGTTTAATGTGGATTCCGTCGGTTCAGTGCGTAACAGACCGGTAGTGATCACCAACGCGCAAGGTTCATCAGTCTGGATGCAGCAGCACATGAGTCGCATCAATTCCGAATACCAGCTGATGGAAACATTCGATCACCACCAGTCAGAACTGATCGTTGCGGACGATAACTTCGTTCGGGCCGAAGGCATTCCTGCCGTGATGATCGCACGCGAACTGTACGGTTTGAGTGACTATCATCATACGAGTAACGATGTCGTGGCGAACCTCAGCGTAGGTGGCATTGTCGATACCACCTACCTCATTGTGATTAGTGTGTGGGATCTCGTGAAATAGCGGCTATGTCAGCCGGGTTCTCTCCGCGTTCTTGAGCTCATCCACTACCTTGCGCACATCCTGGCAGCGATCCCGGTTGACAACCAAAAGCGCATCAGGAGTATCCACAATCACCACGTTATTAACACCGATTGTGGCGACGGTGCGTTGACTCTCGGACCACACAACGCTGTCCGTCGTATCGATCTGAATCAGGTCACCACGGGTCGCATTCCCGCGTGAGTCCTTCTCAATCAGTTCGCCGAGCCCGTGCCAGTCACCTACATCGCTCCAGCCCATATCCGCCGGCACCACAGCCACCCGCTCGGCCAACTCCATGACTCCGGTATCTATCGTCGTGTTCGGAAGCTCGTTCCATACGCGTGAGAGCACGCGCTCCCGATCCCGTTTATTCCATGATCGGGCGATCTCGGAAACGCCATCCCAAATTGCAGGCTGGAGTCGTCGCAGTTCGCTCGCAAGGGAATCTACTCGCCAGATAAACATTGAGGCGTTCCAGAGGAACTTGCCACTTTCTACATATTGCCTGGCGGTCTCCAGGTCAGGCTTTTCAACAAATCGCTCAGCGCGATATGCGGTACCTGTTTCCACACTCACGCGCTCCTCGCTGGTGCGCTCAATGTAGCCGTACCCGGTTTCGGGACGAGTAGGGGTGAGTCCAATCGTCACCAGGTCTCCCAGCGTCGCTGCCTTGATTGCAGTGTGTACCGCATTATCAAACGCATCCAGATCCGTTACATCATGATCTGCTGCAAAGCTGGCCATAATCGCGTATGGATCAGCGCGCTGAATCAACGCACTCGCCAACGCCAGGGCCGGACCGGTGCCATTCGGCGTAGGCTCGATGATAATGTTTGCCTCCGGAAGCTCCGGCAGTTGGCGGGCAATCGCTGCAGCATGTGCGGGGCCACACACCACAAGCACCCGGTCCGCCGCGGTCAGCCGCGTCACGCGGTCGAACGTCTGCTGCAGAAGCGAGCGATCCCCCAATAGTGGCAGCAAAAACTTCGGCCTCGCGGCCCGGCTAAGCGGCCACAGGCGGGTGCCAGATCCTCCTGCCGGTATCACGGCCCAGAGATGATCAATATGGGATGGATTCGTGCTCATTCATGGTCCTTTTGCGTTGCAGGCGGGTTCACTGACGTTCATTATAGGAGGCATAAGGAACGGGTGCCGTTTACGGCATCATGGTCAGTGTGGAGGAACACATCATGTCACAGTGCGATGTCTCGATTGTAGCCCCGCGGTTGGATGCAAAGCCGTGGGGAGGCCGCAAGTTGTCGCAGTTCGGGCTCCCGTTGCCGGAGGGCGAGAAGATCGGTGAGGCCCTGGTCACCGCGAACGATGCGGTTGTGACGGCCGGCACAGGTGCGGGATCGACACTCGGTGACATCATTTCTGCCGCACCAGAGCAACGCCTCGGTGCCCTGGCAACGGCGGCAGTGAGTGGCAAACCGGTTTTCCCACTCCTCGTGAAGCTCATTGATGCAGCCGAGAACCTCTCGATCCAGGTTCATCCAGATGATGAACTCGCGGCCCCGCTCAACAAGTTCGGCAAAACCGAAGCCTGGCACGTGCTCTCTGCAGATCCCGATGGCGCGCTCTATCTTGGCCTTGATGACACCGTCGATACACCCACCTTCATGCAACATGCGCAATTGCTAGATGGCACATCCGCTGCCGATCTGAGACGGGTTGATGCGCAGCGTGACCAGACCTGGATGATCCCGGCGGGAACCGTTCACGCCCTCGGTGCTGGCGTGATGGTGTACGAAGTCCAGCAGCCCAGCGATGTTACCTTCCGGTTGGACGATTGGGGCAGGGTCGATGCCGACGGCAATCCACGAGAAATGCATTTGCAGCAAGGCGAGGAAGCCATTCGGGCAGAGCTTCGGCCAAAACAAATTCCCGGTGTGCGGCTCGACTCTGCCAACGTGCGTGAGATCCTCACAGCCTGTCGGTACTTCGCGCTCGAAAAACTGACACTGCCCGAAATGCATCGGGTAGAGATAGGTCAGGAGGGCACGCCAAACGTCGTGACAGTCCTTTCAGGCCAACTCCGCGTCGGTGAGCATGATCTTGCCGCGGGTGAATCGGCTGTTATCTGGCCAGGAACCACTCCGGTGACCTGCACCGCGACTACCAAAACTGTTGCGCTCCGGACGTGGGTGCCAGATCTGGTGCACGATATCGCAGTACCAGTCCGCGAAGCCGGTGGGCTCGATAGCGATATCGCGGCTCTCGGTGGCATGACCCGCGATTTGGAAGAAATCCTGGACTAAAGACCAAGTTGTTCCTTGATCCATCCCCAGGGTTGCGCCTGCGCTACATGCAGCACATATTCCTGAACCACCTTGGGGATGTACAGGATTACCAACCAGCCGGCAATGCGCTTCCATGTATCCAACCTCAGGCCAGGGAAGAACTGATTGCGGATCAGGACAAACAGGAACCAGTGCTCAAACAGATTGGGGAAGATAAACATCGTCGGTCGCCATCCGGTGACCTCGAATACCACCACGCCAACGAGCCGATAGAAGAAGAGCACCAGTGCCACCAGCCTCAGCCGACGATCAGGCCACCACTTCCAGGCGACGAACGCCTGCAGGGAGAGATAGTAGAGGTCAAGGATTTTGTCGATGTTGTGGTAGTAATCCCCCATGCCACCGGGGCCGAAGAACTCCACAATCACCACATCGAATGCATCCAGCAGCATCGCGATGATACTGCCGGAGAGGGGCCGCCATAAGATCAGGAGTGGAACAACAAGCCGCAGCGCAATGACGATGATCTGTCCCTGGGTGAGATCAGATAGTGCATCGATCATGTCTCCATCTCGTCATCCGCAATCATTCCCGCTTCCTCCGCCATTGCAATGTACATTCGTACTGTCTCCCGATTTCGCGCATCATTCGCCATTCCAAGCAGCGCCAGCATTTGGTTTACGCTCTTGCCATGTCGGGCAAACTCCACTGAGGCAGTCTGACGCAGTAACTGCGGCGTGATCCTGCGCTTGATACCGGCGTGTTTGGCAACCCGTTCCACCATCCCATTAACAGCTTGTGGTCCGTATGGGAACAGAACGTCTTCCGGCATCTTTTCTTCAAGGAAATTGCTGTAAGTCGCTGCGAAAAACTCGTCTGCAATTAACGTTCGTTGCTTGCTGTGCTTGCCGGGAGTGTCGTAAGCAATCAACACTTCTGGTCCGGGATCAGCCGTGCGGTCAATGTGGTCGCGCTTGAGTGCCAACAATTCAGACCGCCCAAGTCCCAGCCGCATCATCAGCCAGATTGCAGGAGCGCTCCATGCTTCATCTCCCAGCGCTGCGCCCAGGATCGCTTCCTGCTCTTCCGCTGTGAGGATCTCCGGCCGGTGCTGTTCCAGCGGGTGGGGAGCAAAACTGTCCGACGGGTCGATCTTGAGGACCTTTAGATCCTCAACAAGGTACTTGAAAAAGGCCTTCACGCTGGTGAGGCGTCGCTTTCGTGTCACCTTGCTGCTGGTGTCAGCGAGATACATGGCGATGTCGGTTTCAGAAATGCGGTTGAGCGGTTTATCCGTGATGCGATGTTCCAACACCACCAGGTCGTAAATGTAACTTTCAACGGTATTGTGCGGCCGTTCCATATCCAGGAGATGCTGTCGAAACCATACCCGAGCCGTCGCCAACGTAGTGGATGGCTCAATAGGTGGTGCTTCGTCGGACACAGGAACGTCGGGCTGCGCCTGCTCGTCGTCCAGGAACGAGAGCTGACGCACGCCTGATGTCGGTTTGGGCTCTCTCGGTGTCATGGTGAGTCCTCATTTAACCTTGCAGCTACCTGTATTTGAGCATAGAGGATTCGTTCGTTCAACGCACTATCTGGCGTAATTCTTCAGGTCTCAAACTCAATCTGCCAGTTGAGGTTATGCTAATATCGTTATGAGAGTATAGGCCCGTAGGGCAATGATGCTTTGGCGTCACCATCGCTGTCAGATGGATGGATACGCCAGGTAGTAGGGGTGAATGGACACATGGGTGAGCTCGTTGTAGGACGGCCAGCACTACAGGTCAAGACTGCGCTTTCCGTGCCGCTGGATATGATGAGCATGATGTCGCTCCTTTACCGCGCCGTCCCTGGTAGCGGACTCGATCCGTGGCTTATCGGTGTGCGTCGGCAACTGCCATGGGAGCTGCAGGAAGACCTCGATATCCTTCATGGCTTCTCCGGCCGGCTCCTCTATTACATGGAAGAGCCTGTGATGGCGTTCGAGCCACTGCGGGAAGATCGCGTCAATGCAACCATCGAAGATCTGCTCGATTTTCTTGAAGCCCTTGATCCCCAGGACTATCGAAAGCTCGCCATCCGCGCTATCGATCGTGCCCATCGTGACCTGGGCACTGAGCTCGTTGCCCCGGCCGAAGACGACGAAGCCGAGTGGCGCCGCTACCTGGAGCCAGTCCTCACCACCGCCGATGCTGCGGATGTGCTCGACATGATGGTGCATCCCGAAAAGCTGAAGACACGGAATCTTCGACTCATCTCCGGCGTGTGGGACAACTTCTATCGGGAAGAGTATGAGGGCCGCGCCGAAATCCTCCGCGATGCGGAACTTAAGGCGCGTTCTGCAGCCAACAAGGGCTTTGGCATGGCTTTTGCGGAGCTAACTGGAAATCGCCTTCCGGCAACGCTAGCCGCAGCCTTGAATGTAGCCAGTAGTGTCACCTTTATACCCTCCGGTCATCTTGGCGATTTTGTGAGTTATATCAGTTACCCACCGGAGTTGGTGATCTTCTTCTCGGCACAGCATACGACCGGAGATACCATCCGGCATGCGCAAGGTGATGAAGATGGCGAGATCTTGCCGGACGAGTTTGTCGCCAGTGGTACGCCAATGGCAACAAACGAGCTGATGGAGAGCTTGCGCGCACTCAGCGATGGAAATCGTATGCGCATCATTGACCTCCTCAGTACCGGCGAACTCTATGCTCAGGAGATCGTCGGTCGCCTGGGAATCGCACAGTCAGCGGTATCCAGGCATCTTTCACAACTCGAGCGTGCGGGCATCGTGCGAGTGGAACCGCGACGCGGTCTTAAGTACTACGTTCTGGACCGCCAGCACATGCGCTCAATCGCTGAAGGCATCCTTCATCGGGTGCAGTAGGGGAAAACCCTACGGCTCAATTTCAGGAGTTCCTGAAGAGATTGTGAATTAATGGGCAAATGGCTTGTCAACGCGATATCGCGATGATAAGATAATGCCATAACAGAGAAAACGAATCGTCTGGAGCGAAAGCATGCTGACGATTGCACCTTGAAAACCAAACACAGGCTCGCCGCGCGTAGAGGCGCGTGACGCTGGGCCGCCAACGAGGCAGATGGCATCGACCATGTTTCATTCACAATCGCCGTTGCTTCGTCCAAACACTAGCCGCCAAAGGCGACGTTAGCCGGTCGCCAGGCATAATTTTTCCTCTTCTTCCTTCTTTAGTGTGCTGATTTCATTCGTGAATTGGCATCACTTCATAAACTTCCTCTCCGACGCTGTACCAGATCGCGGTATGGCAGGTATACCTCGGCAGCGATCGACAGAAGTTGACGCCCGGCGCAAAGATCGCCGGGCTTCACTTTTTAACACGAGCCGCAGTAGGTTCATGAATAAAACCAAAATGAAAACCTCCCTGAAGCAATCACAGCTTCAGGGAGGTTTTTAGTTCTATCTCAGTCGCGGCATATGCCGACTAGGTGCTAACGGCCTTATGCTGCGGCCGTTGCGGCACAATGGGCTGCGAGCTGGCACCCACAAGGCTCGGCCGGAAGATGGTGGCAATATGAGCATCCAGTGCTGCAGCGTCCCGGTACCGGCCGGCAGCCTCGTAGGCATCTACAGCCGTCTGCATCTGTCCGCGGGTCAGGTTCCAGAAACCCGGCACCGCTGTGATGTCCACTTCGTCGCACTGGGCAGCAATGGTAAAGTGCTGCGTGGCGACATCAAGAGCGCCCGACCGCGCAGCGAAGAGGCCTCGCACCGCTTCATGGCGTCCGTCTCGTACGTCGCTCGGCAAAGGAGATTCGTACGAGCGCAATTGAGGGTGACGGCGCCACTTGTGGCTCGAATGTTGCGCCTTTACTTCTGGTTGAGGCACCAGGCGCAGCGCAGGCTGCCGGGTTTCCGCCACGATTTTCTTTTCGTTTTGAACCGTCGGTGGGGAAGGTGTCGGAATATCATCGCTACCAAACCCGATATACCGGGAAATGGCTTTTGCAATGCGAAGTACCATTGGCTCTGTTTGCCAGCGCAATGTGCTCATAATAAGACGTGACCCCTACTCAGTCGATGTCCTGGTGTGAGGCGGCGATCCCCATTACCGGCCCACATAAGTTTGTGACCATTTGTCACATGTTGCTTGTGAGATCGTACCATGGTGCCCGTACGTACACAAGGTCTCGTGGCGGAAAATAATCGTGTCGAGCGGTGTCTTCTGCCCATTTCACGGAGGTGAAATTTGAACTCAGCATCCACATCCCAAACCCAGGCATTGGCCCTGATGAAAGCGGCCGAGCGCATGGTTTTCTTCACCGGTGCTGGCATTAGTACCGAAAGTGGTCTCCCAGATTATCGAGGACCCGAGGGAGTCTGGACTACGGGTAAGCTGCCTACCGTCGGCGAAGAGCCGGTAACAGAAGAGGCTCGCCTCGAATACTGGCAGCATCGCCGTGAGTCCTATCCATTCATGCAAAGCCGGGAGCCGAATACCGGACATCAGGCTGTCTCCCGGTTCATGTCAGCCGGTCGGGCGATTGCCGTGATCACGCAGAATATCGATGGTCTGCATCAGAAATCCGGTGTGCCCGAAGATCGCGTAATAGAGTTGCATGGCTCTACACGAAAGCTGCGCTGCATTCCACATGGTCACATTACCGATGGCGATGTCATTCAGGCACAACTGGAGCAGGGTGAAGCGGATCCGCGTTGCCCCGAATGTGGAGGTGTGCTCCGATCGGACACCGTGCTCTTCGGTGAACAGCTTCCCAAGGATGCATTGGAAATCGCCGCCAAAGTCTCCGCAGTCACAGACCTCATGGTGGTCGTTGGAAGTTCGCTCGTCGTTTATCCGGCAGCACAGTTACCCCAGATCGCCCAGCAACGAGGAGCTTCGCTGGTAATCATCGATCGTGCCGAGACGGCCCTCGATAACATGGCTGATGTCGTCATTCGGGGCGAAGCCGGTGAAATTCTTACCAGCCTCGCTGAAGCTGTGTTGGAGGGTGACTCGTGATCGAATACAGCATCGAGCATCCGGTGCAGGCGCTGGATGA
>CAZYDY010000079.1:0-7735 GCA_964646245.1 uncultured Sphaerobacteraceae bacterium | reverse complement strand
TGGGCAGGCCTGCTCCTGATTGGCGATCACTGGTATTGGGCAATGATCGCCGCCATCGCGATGCTGATTGGTGCCACCATCCATGCACGGCTGACACGAGGGTTGCAGCGTTTCTTCGGAACCCTCGTGGGAGTATTCTTTGCCGCTGGCGTCCTCTGGATCGATCCACCCATTCTCGCGGTATTTGCAATCGCCATTTTCTGCCAGGGAATTATCGAGCTGATCATTTTGCGAAACTACGCCGCCGCGATGATATTCATCACAGTGATTGCACTCGTGATGGTAAACATGGCGTCTCCACTTTCTCACGAAACACTGATGTCCAACCGTTTGCTCGAGACGCTGATCGGCGTGGTGGCCGGAATGTTGGTGACGGTGGCGGTGCAGATGATGGACATCGAGTGACCACCCTGAAATGTGATCGTCTGCAGGCGGAATTCTCGTTGGCAAGGCATCTACGTACTGTGTATAATCGCTCCACCGTCAGGGATGACGGGCGTATAGCTCAGCTGGCCAGAGCGCACGGTTCACATCCGTGAGGTCACAGGTTCAAGTCCTGTTACGCCCACCACAACGAACGACCCGGGAGCATGTGCTTCCGGGTCGAGTGCTTTTCTCTGAATTACGACGGTTTCTCGTAAGAATCTGTCTCTGGTATCCATTTCAATGACCGCACGAAGTAATCGTTCGTTGCTTATTTTTCGTGCACTCCGGGAACAGAGAGCACGACGACTCACCGGCCGATTTGCCCACAACCACGCGGCATTTTCATTTTCCGAATCGGCAAATCATCCCAAACTGGAAGTGGCGGTTACCGGTGTGGCAGCGAATCTTTGCCCTATCTTCGGAAACCGTGCGGCTTTTGCCCGAAATCACTTGACCAGCAGTCGACTATGGCAGCACAATACAGGCACGCACCACGTGGATGAAGGTGGGTGCTACCGGTGTGTTCACCGGCGAGCGCGTTTGCGACTACTCCTCGCAAGGTCATCCATGTGAACGAAATGTTGATGGGGAGATTCGGTAGGAGAGCCCGAAACTCTGAGGAGGATTTTCGCATGAGGCGCGAACAAACGCTGGCAGATCGCATTACAGGCTCTGCGTTGTGGCGATCCGTGGTGCGCCACGGATACCCCGATACGCAACGTAACCAGGCACTAATCATCGCCAGCAATGTGTTCCTGCACATTCACCCGGTGAAGATCAAACGCTACGCCACCAAGGTGACGTACACGTTCTGCCTGGGTGGGCTTTCCTTCTTTATGTTCCTTGTACTGGTAATGACCGGTGTGCTGCTGATGTTCTACTACGTCCCGGCCGCTGATCATGCCTACCAGAGCATGAAGGACATTGAGGGAAGTGTTACGTTCGGACAGCTCATGCGAAATATGCATCGCTGGTCGGCACAGGGCATGGTAATCGCCGTGTTCCTTCACATGGGTCGTGTGTTTTACACCGGCTCGTACAAGCCGCCCCGAGAGTTCAACTGGGTGGTTGGCGTGCTCTTGCTGGTTGTGACCTTCCTGCTTTCCTTCACCGGTTACCTGCTCCCATGGGACCAGCTGGCCTACTGGGCAGTGACCGTGGGTGCCGAAATTGGTGGTGCAACCCCAATCATTGGTCCACAGGTAAGCCGTGTGCTGCTGGGTGACTACCAGATTGGTCAGAACACCCTCATTCGCTTCTACACGCTTCACGTGATCTTCCTGCCGCTGGTGGCTGCATTCCTGATGGCCGTGCACTTCTGGCGCATTCGCAAGGACGGCGGAATCTCTGGTCCGCTGTAGTCGGAATCAGGTTCGCTTCCAACAACGAGGAGAGGAATGCAAATGGCAGAGATGGCACAGCAGCCAGGTAATGTACCGGCGCAGATTGACGAAAAGAAGAAACGAAAACTCCTTGAACTGGTTCGTGGGCGCGCAGTAGCGCGTCCCACCGACCTCGCCGATGACGAGGTTATGGTTTGGCCAACACTGGTTGTTGTCGAGGCTGTTTCAGCCACGATCTTCCTTGGCCTGTTGGTACTGTTGAGCGTGTTCGTAAACGCACCGCTCACGGAAATGGCCAATCCAAACCAGACTCCGAACCCGGCCAAGGCCCCGTGGTACTTCCTTAACCTGCAGGAAATGCTCCTGCACATGGACCCGGCCCTCGCCGGTATCGTGGTTCCAACGCTTGCGCTCGTGGGTATCGCCGCGATTCCGTATATCGACCGCAGCCCGGTTGGTGTGGGTATTCTCGGAACATCGTCCAAGGGTCGCAAGATCATCGGCTTCACTGCCGTATTCACCAGCGTTGTGCTGATTGGCCTGGTTCTTCTCGATGAAGCCAGCGGTCGCACAGGCCTGTGGATGAACGCCGTGATTGGAGATCTCGGCCTGCCCGAGTTCTTCGCTGGCATGATCATGCCAGCCGTGGTCATTGCGCTCTTCATCGGTGTCCTGGTGGTGATGGTCAAGCAGATATTCCAGCCGACCACGCGTGAGCTGATCATCGCCCTGTACACCGGTTTCTTTGTTACTTACTGGTTGCTTGCAATCATCGGCACCTCGTTCCGCGGTCCGGGTCAGGATTTGACCTGGCCATGGGATCTGCCGCTGGTGCACCACTAGTCACTCGTACGCATGCAGTCACCGGGAGAGGGCTGCAAATGCAAGGATATTGATCGTATGAATCCTTTGATCAAAACCGTCGCCGGATTGGGCACAGGCTGGGTTGCGTCTCGCACCCTCGGCCTGGTCTCCCGGTTGCAGGCTGGCCACGGCGAAACCGCCGCCAAGAAAGTAGAAAGCCGCCGCACCTTCACGCGCAACGCGGCCCTGGGAGCCAGTGCAGTAGTGCTGGCCCAGATCGGCGGGGTGTTCGGTATGTTGATGTGGCCGAACAAGACTGGCGCCTTCGGTGGTGATATCACCGTTGGAGCAGACAACATTCCGCCTCCGGGCGCGGATCCATTCCGCCACCAGGCTGGCCAGTTTTATGTGGTCCAGAACGAGGACGGCGTTCAGGCGCTGTGGTGGAAGTGTGTGCACCTTGGTTGCACCGTTCCGTACAACGCCGGCGCTGGCGACTTCCAGTGCCCGTGCCACGGTTCGATCTTCAACAAGAACGGTGCCCGTACCGGTGGACCGGCTACGCGCCGTATGGATCGCATGCCGATCACAGTGAACGGAGATGGCTCCATCACCGTTGCCACGAACCCGAACACCGTCATGGAGACACCGGGCCGAACTGGTTATGACCCAGAAGATGCGACTCCCTACCCGTAGTCGCGAGATTCATACGTCAGGTGCCGCCAGAGCGGATTGATTGAAGGAGAGCAACAGGGTGGGAGCAACACGTAAATTAGCCATGGTGGTGGTGGTTGGCCTTATCGCCATCTCCACAGCCATCACGGTATACACGGCCAACGAGCCTAATCGTCGTGATGAGGTCACTGATAACCAGCAAGGCCTTTCTATCGAGCGCGCAGGCAGCTTGTACGTTACATACTGCCTGCAGTGTCACGGCCCTGCCGGACTCGGCACGATGGAAATGGACGCTGATGGCAACCCAATGGGTCGCACCGGCGCCCCGCTGAACCAGACACACTTCACCGACGAGCAGTGGGAAAGCGCTCGGGCGATTTACCAGAGCGATGACCCGGTTGAGCAAGGCATAGCCGAAGACTGGATCCGGTTCCGCATCATGTACGGCGCTCCAAGCGAGGGACAGCTCTGGCGGACATACAATCAGACGCCCGCCATGCCCAGTTTCCGCCACGACCTGAACGTTGAAGAAATCAACAGCCTGGTCTGGTTGATCATGGAAGGCGACTGGAACTACGTCTACAACTACTCCGTGCATCAGGCTGGCCTTGATGTCTGTGACGCCACACCAGCTGCAGACCGCACCGATATGTGTGAAGGCGAAATGGAAAACGCGGTCGCCTACCCAACCGTTCCGTCTGATCCGGTAACTGAATCGGATGATGCCGAGGTTCCGGTTGAGGGCGAAGATGCCGGAACCGTCGACACTCCTGAAGATGAAGGTGACGAAGGCGATTCCAACGGAAGCGGTGGTGGCGAGCACCAGGTGGTTGCGACTGATAACGCATTCGATACGGACGCCATCACTGTGAAGCCGGGTGACACCATCGTGCTCACCAATGACGGATTCGCCCAGCACGACTTCGTAGTGGACGAGCTCGGAATGGATTCCGATCTCGCCAACAACGGTGAAACCGTTACGGTCACCGTTCCGGAAGATGCCGAGCCAGGAGATTATGAGTTCTACTGCTCAGTTCCCGGGCACAAGGAAGCCGGTATGGTCGGTACACTCACGGTAGAAGCACCGTAACGGACGAAGGAGAGTTTCATGCTTGTACATAATCTCGCGGCCCAATTCGGTACGCTCGCAGAATCCGTAGAGCTGTTCCTGGCCATTGGATTCATGCTCCTGGGTATCTGGCTTACCCACCTTGTTCAGAGATGGGCAGACAAAACCAGCGGTGAGCAGCCGGGAGCAGTCAACATTGGTGAGGCAAACCCGGTTCCACGCGAACGAAACACCATGCGCGATTAGCATCGCCACCAAACTCAAATACGCGATACTATCAGGAGTCCGACACGTTCGGGCTCCTGATTCGCATTAACGGAGGATTCAATGTCCGCCAATACAAGCCAAAATTCCTACCTGTGGTGCGATGCTTGCCGTCGAAGCTTCTCTCACCAGGATTCAGCCGATGGCCGCTGTCCCGTCTGCCACGGAGAAGCGCGACCGGTAGGAAAATTCAATGCCATTCTCCGCGGCCTCATGGCCAACGAGCTCTCCCCTTCCCCGCTGATGTCCAAACACCAACAGATAGTGAAGATCATGTGGACACGCAACGGCATGGGCGAGGATTACTATCGACTGCTGGCTCCGGAAATGAGCTACAACAAGTTCGAAACCGCCATGACAAACCTGCTCTGCCGAGGTGCCGATGAGGGCTGGGTGGAGTTTCAGATGCCCGCATCGCCGAAGGATGATGAATCGCTCTACGCGATGAAGGTGCTCAACGAGGAGAAGTTCCTCGAGGAAATCCAGGTGCTGGCAGGTCCAGACGCGTCAATCGAAGAAGGAGCATGATAATGCAGGATCGCGTGGCAGATCGAACAATAGGTTCTTACATCGAATCACTTGGTGGTGAGCAGGCCATGCCTGGCGGAGGAAGCGCTGCGGGAGTTGTGGCGGCCCTGGCCGCAGCAACAGCGCAACTTATGGCCAGCCTGACGAAGGACCCGTCCGATCGTCTACGTGAAGCTGCAGCAAAGCTTGTGGACCTGCGCGAGCGCGCCCTGCATTGCGCGGAAGCGGATGAGCGGGCGTACGGAGGTTATCTCGACGCCCTCTCGCTTCCGAAGGATTCCCCTGAGGAGAAAACTGCACGCCGAGCCAGAATGAGTGAGACGTTGGAAGAAAGCGCTCGCGTTCCCATCGCACTGGCAGTCGTCGCCGTGGAAATCGTGGACGCGATGGAGAACATCATCCTCGACGGAAATAAGACCGTTCTGGGTGATGCCGAAACCGCTATCGTGCTGGCAAAGGCAGTGGTTGATGTTTGCGAGATTAATGTGAAATCCAACCTCACCTATATCAAGGATGAAGCCCTGGCAGACGATCTGCGCGAATCCATTGAGGCCGCGAACGAGATGATTGTTCATCTCTCCACCGTACGAAGAACGCAAATCGCGGATCGATTCACCCAATAGTCAGAGATACCCCAAACCTGACTCTGGCTATCAGGCTTCGCGGAGTGTAACTCGCTGGGGATCCGCTGGCCGATATGGGGAGAAACTCATCACCGTCTCCGGCACACGGAATTCCGGTAACCGGAAGTACCGCTGCCACTCTTCGTGAGTGGCTGTAGCGGCCACTCTATCCAGGATTTCCGCCCCGGCCTCGTTGACCTCGTCCAGGTCTATGCCCCACACATCCCACAGCACCATCTCGAACCGGTTGAGCGCCGCGAGATCAAGGACAATGTTGTGCCACAGATACGGTATGCCTCGCAGTTCGGGCAACTCTATTTCAGGAGCCACCACAAACGAGTCGGATTCCAACTCTCCAGACCTTACCTGACGCCAGGCGTCGAGACCCGGCAGAAACCGATCCCGTGGGATATCGAGCGGATCGAACGAATCACCTGACGCGGGCCTAAATCCTTCGGGAAGCTCTGCATCCACCAGGCGCCAGCGCTGTTCGGTCTCATCCCAAATCTCCGCTATCGTGTGATCGATCCACCAGCCATCCGCGAAGTAGTTGGCGAAACCTACACGACTACGGGCTGCGAACCCATGGTGCCGCGCCAGGGAAACAAAGAGCAACGCCCAATCCCGACAGCAGCCGATCATTCGTTTTGCCGGAATGCGATCCTTTCCGGGTTCGATCGGGCTCAGCTCGTCTATTCGGCTCAACATCTCATCTGTGTAGCGCAGGTCGATTTCGCAGACCCGCTCCGGGGCTATGCCATTCTCGTGCCAATCTCCATGAGCACGGTAATGAAACAGCAGAGGCTGAATAGCCGCCTTCATTGCTGGAATCACTGGTTCAATCTCATCCCATAGAGGTGCAAATCGGCCAGGTGCAGTGAACACAGATTGCTCTTTATAGAACTCCAGTTCAGACATGGGGGTCTCCTTTGGTGACGTGAATAGGGAAAGCGATATCACAAATCGGATCAGCGTCGGCCGCTGCATCGAATGGGCCGAGGTATATCTCGCGAGGAGGTCCCGATATCTCGTGCCCCTCGGCCTCGATCCACGAACGAATCGCGTGATACACCTGAAAAACTTGCGGAAACTCCACCTGGCGCTTGAACAATCGAACGAAAGCATGAGTGTGAGCTGATTCCGTCCGGGTCCCCTCTCCGGCGGCTTCGGGGTCCGGTATCGGCAAGCAGACCTCTACCGGTCCATCGCTATCCATCGTCACTATCCCGTGATAGATCACGGTCGGTGCTCCGATCGCGCCGCCAAGCTGCTTTGCCTTCTCATAGAGAAGATCGTGAGACTCGCCGATGAATACAGGCAGTTCAGGACCAGTAACGTGCCGTGATATACATACGTAGCTCGTTTCTGGCACCTCTCGTATCTCAACCTGGTACGAATCGGCCGTTTCCAACTGGACAGATGCATCGTCAAATACATGGCTGCGGATGAAACGGAGCAGCTCACGACGACGCTCGAACTCGTCCTCCTCACGAGTCCACCATTCATCCAGGTGCAGGGAGGCATCCTCGCGTGATGCGTCGAGCACCTCGGCTATGGTTGCCAAAGGAACATTCAGCCGCCTCATTAGTGAGATCGCTCTCGCACGTTCAAGTTGAGATTCGTCGTAGTATCGATAACCGGTGTCTGCATCAACTCGCTCGGGGCGTAGCAGACCCGAATCATCGTACAGGCGCAACGCCTTTGGTGAGAGTAACGACCGGCGCGCAAACGCGCTGATGCTCATGTGTCGTCTGGACATGTTTGCTCACTCCCTGGGCGAACCTCTTCTCTCTGCCAAAGACATCATGAAGCCTGCCCCAGGGGGAGAGTCAAGCCTCGCTTTGTCGAGGTCGATACTGCAACGCTTCGGCAACATGTTGTGGCTGGATATTCTCACAGGCCGCGAGGTCGGCGATTGTTCGGGCCAGCTTCAGCACACGGTGATAGGCGCGGGCACTCAGGCTGAGCTGGCGCACCGCCATTCGAATAAGCTGCTCTCCCTT
>CAZYDY010000078.1:6448-7767 GCA_964646245.1 uncultured Sphaerobacteraceae bacterium | reverse complement strand
CCTCCGAAACGGCGGCTTGCCATGCTTCGGATAAATACGCCGTCGTCATCGAACCATTCCTGCATCCGCACCCGGTCGCCAAGTGTCGCACCACCGGTCAGCGGCGAGCTCGGGTCGACCGCGATAACGGCGACCTTCTTTCCTCGCTCACGCCAAACCCGAATCATTTCGTTTACGAGGGTGCTTTTTCCGCCACCAGGGGCGCCAGTGATTCCGATAATGTGTGCGTTGCCAGTGTGCGGGAAGAGTTTGTCCAGTGCCTGCTGGCCGACATCCGTATCGTTCTCTATGTGAGTCAGCACCCGTGCCAGCGCCCGTCGATCTCCTTCCAGCGCCGATTCGGACAGCGAGCGCCTTCCATCGTTAGGCGATGTCATCCCGGACCTTTGCATTGTCTTTGATGTACTGGACGGCTACCTGCAGCGGCGTGCCTGGTCCGAAAACCTTGCTGATACCCATCGCTTCGATAGCGGGGATGTCCTCGTCCGGGATTGTCCCTCCAGCAACGACCAGGGCGTCATCACGCCCAACTGCCTTTAGCGCTTCGGTGATCGCCGGGAACAGTGTCATGTGCGCGCCACTCAGGATGCTGAGGCCCACTGCGTCGACATCTTCTTGCAGGGCAGCGCTCGCGATCATCTCCGGCGTTTGGAACAGGCCGGTGTATATCACTTCCATACCGGCATCACGGAAGGCACGGGCCATTACCTTGGCACCGCGGTCATGACCATCCAACCCGGGTTTGGCGACGAGAATTCGTAGCGGTCGTGAATGCTCTGTCATCACTGTGTCCCCTCATAGCTGAAGAAACCCTTACCAGTCTTGCGCCCGAGGTGCCCGGACTCCACTTTCTGAACAAGCAATTCAGCCGGAGCGTACTTATTACCGAACGCATTCTCGAGGACGTTCATGATTTCCAGAACGACATCGAGCCCGATTAAGTCGGCAAGTGCCAAAGGACCCATCGGGTGTGCCGCCCCGAGTTTCATCGCGGTATCAATGTCTTCCGCGGAAGCCACTTCATCCTGCAGGGCCTGGATCGCCTCATTCACCATCGGGATCAACACACGATTGACGATGAACCCGGCTTTATCTGCACTGCGCACGGGTGTCTTGCCAAGCGATTCGGCGACGGAGGTAATGACGTCCAGCGTCTTCTCGGAAGTGGCGACACCGGCAACGACTTCCACCAGTTCCATGCGAGACACAGGATTGAAGAAGTGCATGCCAACCATGCGCTCGCGATTGGCGATGAAAGTAGAAAGGTCGCTAATGCTCAGGCTGGAGGTGTTACTGGCGATGATGCAGTGAGAATGTAC
>CAZYDY010000078.1:0-6348 GCA_964646245.1 uncultured Sphaerobacteraceae bacterium | reverse complement strand
TCGTAGCCGTTTTGTGCCGCCAGTTGTGCGATTCCGGCGCCCATGGTGCCGGCACCGACTACGCCAATGATTTTTACGGGGTGCGTCACGTTTTGCTGCTCCTGTGTGATTACGATATGACCGATGCTACGCCGTTAATCTCATTCATTGTCGCCAGAATACCCTCATCCAGCCACATATCAATTGCATCGGTAGCCGCACCAAACACCTGGCTGGCCTGGGCCTGCTCGTCTGGTGAGAAATTGCCGAGGACATGACCCATGGCCTGACCGCCGGGATGATTCGGCCGACCTATACCCACACGAAGGCGAGGGTATTCAGTGGTGCCAATGTCGCGATTGATGCTCTTGAGGCCGTTATGCCCACCGGGCGACCCGCCGGGCCGCATGCGCAGCCGACCGAACGGGATATCCAGATCGTCAACCACCACCAACATGTCCTCTGGATCGACCTTGTACCAGTTCAGGATTTGGCTAACGGATTTTCCACTCTCATTCATATAGGTTTGTGGCTTTACCATCACCACTCGAAAGTCTTTGTAGCGCACTTCGCTAATTTCAGCCTGAAATCGACTGCGAGGTGAAGGAGCACCGGATCGTTTCGCGAGTTCGTCCAGTACCAGCCAGCCAGCGTTGTGGCGCGTGTTTGCATATTTGCGACCAGGATTTCCCAGCCCCACGACTATGCGCGTCTCAGCGCGTGCGTACATGTTTTCTTCCTCGTATTCGGGCTCGGCCATATCTTCGGCCAGCAGCCAACTTTTGATGCGGCTGATGAACCCGCGCTTGTTCGATGCTGTTTGTGTATCAGGATCGGTCATTCGGGCTTAGCTTCCTAACGCTGCTTGCACGAAACAATCGCCAAAGCCGGATATCACTTCTGGGGTCAAGTGTACCCACCAGCGCGCGTATTGGCCTTTAGTGGTACAGGGGCCCGGTTCTCAATCACATCTGCATTGAAGTCAAGCGACCTCCAGAGCGTTATTTTGGTCACTATTTGGTCACTATATTGAAGGTTCCATTCGTGTGATTGTCATCAGGTGTTGCACAGTCATCCCGTTCTACCGGATACTTGGAGTGCACGAAAGTGTTATGAGCGCAGGGTGTGTTGTACTGGCTACCCGAATCCTCCTGCGCGGAGTGGCACTAACAGGAGAGCTTAATGTTTGGTATTGGTTACCAGGAAATGATGGTTATCGCGTTGATTGCGTTGATCATCTTCGGCCCCGGCAAATTGCCGGAAGTAATGCGCGAGGCCGGTAAACACTACAAGAAGTTCAAGGGCATGGCCGATGAAATGACCGGCGAGCTCAACAAGGTCACCGCCGAGGCTCGGAAGGAGCTTGATGGTGCGCTTGGCGATCTCGGCCCAATGGGTGAGGACCTCGAGAAATCCCTCGGTATGAAGGGCGCGAACAAGGGGCGCACCACCAGCACCGGTAGTCGATCCACCTCGACCGGCGCCAAGAAGTCGACGAGCACGGGTGGGAACAAGCGATCGACCTCGTCGTCTCGCACCAGCTCCACCAGTAAATCAACCTCAGCCGCCAAGAATGCTGCAAGTAAAACGAAAACAACCACGACAGCAGCCAGCAAGAAGCCACAGGTGGCTACCAAGGAAGATCCGCTTGCCGACTTCGCGCTGTTTGAGGGCGAGAGAAAATCCACGAAGCGCCGCAGCCGCAGTGCTACGCCAAGCGCGATTACCGACCTGACGCCGCGGGACATTTTTGGAGAGGCTGAGCCAGAGGTGGCCGAGAAGACTCCGAGGTCCGAGCCGGTGGATATCTCCGCGATTGAGGATCCGGTAGAGCGCGCCCGGGCACGTCGCCGCACAGCCGGATACGCTCGCGTCTAATCCGGTTCTCCGGATACGCGATACGCCCGTATGGATCACCACCAGAAACAATCACCTGAATCGTCCCCGATCGCCAGTAGCTCGGCGTTGAATGGGCGATTTGGTTTTTCTCTTCTCAATGAGGATTCCGAAACGTTGGCCCGCAGGGGTGTTGTGCACACCACTCGCGGTGAAATCCAGACGCCGGTGTTCATGCCGGTCGGAACCCAGGCGACAGTCAAAACGCTCCATCCCGGAGAGGTGCGTGAGACCGGCGCGCAGATCATTTTGGCGAACACCTATCACCTCATGCTGCGGCCCGGTGTTGAGTTAATAGAGGAAGCCGGTGGTCTCCACGAGTTTATGCAGTGGCATGGCCCGATTCTTACCGATAGTGGTGGGTTCCAGGTGTTCAGCCTGGCAACCAACGCCAAAGTAACCGAAGAAGGTGTGCGGTTTGCCAGCCATATTGATGGAAGCAAGCACATGATGACGCCGGAATCTGTAGTTGACCTGCAGATGGGATTCGGCTCGGACATTATGATGCAGCTTGATCACCTGGTTGGTCTGCCTGCCGAGCGCAAGGCGATTTCTGCGGCGACTGACCGTTCGTTCCGCTGGCTGGATCGCGCCGTTGCACACTACAACAGCCGGGAAGGTGAGAACTCTCGCTCTGTGCTCTTCGGAATCCAGCAGGGAGGTATGGAAGCCGATCTGCGCAGGCACGCGGCCGAGGAGCTTGGAAACCACGAGGTAGCTGGCTGCGCCATTGGTGGGCTGAGCGTGGGTGAAACCAAGGAAGAGATGGCTGCAATGCTGGAGGCCAGTACGCCGTACCTGCCTCGTAACAAGCCGCGCTACCTGATGGGTGTTGGAAGTCCGGAGGATCTGTGGAACGGGGTTGCGCGCGGCGTTGATATGTTCGATTGCGTGCTCCCCACCCGGGCTGCCCGCAATGGAGCCCTCTACACGCCGGATGGCCGTATCAATATCAAGAATGCGATCTGGCGCCACGAACATCGGCCGATTGACGAAACGTGTGATTGTGAAGCCTGCACCAACTTCACTGCCGCCTATCTGCACCATCTCTTCCGGGCGAAGGAAGTGCTGGGCCTGCGGCTTGCCAGTGTGCATAACCTGCGGTTCCTTGCGCGCCAGATGGAAATCATGCGAGAGGCCCTGGATGAGGGCACATTTGCAACTGCGTTCGAGGCGTTCAACAGTCGCTATCAGCCTGTGGCCAACCCATCTCCCGTGGGACCCGCCCAGGCACCGAAAGGGAAACGATGAGTAGTCGAAACCGCTGGCGAACGTATTCGCCGCCCGAGCTTGAGCAGCGTGAAGGCGATGGCTGGTATGTTCCGGTTTTTGATCCGGAGCGTGAAGGCCAGCTTGCTGTAGGCACAGACATTATTGAGATCGCCCGAATCAAGCGAACGCTCAACGATTTCGGTGATCGATTCCTCAAGCGTTGTTACACGGAGCGTGAGCGTGAATGGTATGGCACCCGGGTGGATGAGCTTGCGGCTCGTTTTGCCGCCAAGGAAGCTACGAGCAAGGCGCTTGGTACCGGCATCGTAGGTATCCGCTGGCAAGAGATGGAAGTACTGCCGAATCGACGTGGCAAGCCAGTTCTGATTTTGCACGGGCAGGCTGCCAAGCGCGCTCGCAAACTGGGACTCACCGATTTTAGTGTGTCGCTGACGCATAGTCGCACGGATGCGATGGCGTTTGTGGTCGGTACCGGGCCGGGAAGCCGGGAAGGGGATCAACATGGTAACGACGATTAGCGATGACCTGCTCCGAAAGCTTGTGCCTGTTCGTGAAACCGGGGCGCATAAAGGCGGAGTAGGCGGCGTGATGATTCTTGCCGGGGCACCTCACTATCCGGGTGCTGCCTGGTTGGCAGCGCGTTCTGCCGGGCGAAGTGGTGCGGGTATTGTGTACCTGGCGGCGCCCCGGACGGTCGTCAGCATTATGGCCAGTGTGATGCCCGAAGTCGCTTTTGTGCCGATTCCGGATGCCGAATCGCTTTCCGGTGCCCGGCGGGCGATTGAGCTGATAGACGAGAAGCAGGAGCGCGTAACGGCGTATGTAATCGGCCCCGGATTGGGTGATGATGAATCCACGAACCACTTGCTTTCCGCGCTGTTCGGTATTGGCGGATCATTCAGTGCCTCAATGTACGGGTTCGGATTCGGGGCGGAGGCGGCTTCTGATCATGTAGCCGAATCGATTTTCACCAAGACGGATGCGCCGATTGTGGTGGATGCAGACGGACTCAACTGGCTGGCAAAACAACCAGAGTGGTGGACGCATGTGCCGGCTCATCGGCTGGTGCTTACTCCGCATCCGAAGGAAGCGTATCGGCTCAGCGATATCCCGATTGACGACATCGTTGCGGATCCATCCGGGACGGCGGAGGAACTCTCGAAGCGCTGGAACCAGACGGTGGTGATCAAGGCCGGTTTCACTGCGGTATCAGACGGGAAGCAAACCGTTGTGAGTGACCTGGCTCCGACATCCCTGGCGACTGCGGGTACTGGTGACACGCTTGCTGGTGCGCTGGGCTCTTACCTGTCGCAGGGGTGTAGCCCGATTGATGCTGCTGCACTTGCGATC
The DNA here is from genome assembly GCA_964646245.1 of uncultured Sphaerobacteraceae bacterium. GTDB lineage: Bacteria > Chloroflexota > Chloroflexia > Thermomicrobiales > UBA6265 > UBA6265. The sequence continues at coordinate 1,890 of CAZYDY010000078.1, read as the reverse complement.
GGTGTTGGGAGTCGTGCAGCTGTCCGACTGGAACGTACGTATGGTGCGGCGGGCGTGCTTGCAAGTGATTTGCCGGATATGATGGCGATAGCTCTTAATGAAATCATCCAAGCCGACGGGTCGGGAGAAGAATAATGGCGAATACTGTTCCTGATAATGTGCAGGAAACTCCAGAGCTTACTGCTGCGGATATTATGCCGGCCGGTGTGCCGCCGGTGGCACCTACGGATTCTGTGGCCCATGTTCTCCGCGTGATGGTTACTCACGATGTGGCCGGTGTGGCGGTGGTGGAGAACGATGAGATCATCGGGATCATCACTGAAAGCGATATCGTGGCCCGGCAGGCTGAGCCGAGCGAGCCGCTGGCGTGGCCGATCCTGGATGCGATCTTCGTGCTGGATGCTGGACGTCCGTATGAAGAGGAAGTCCGGCGGGCTTTGGCGATCAATGCCTCGCAGCTGATGACTGCTCCGGTGACGAGTATCCGATCCATCGCGACGCTTGAGCAGATCGCCACCATCATGATGGAGCGTGATGTGCATCCGATGCCGGTGGTTGATGAGAACGAGCGGTACATGGGCATTGTGAGCCGGCGTGACCTGGTGCGCGTGATTGCGGAACTGGAGACTCGGATTTCATGAACCTGACAGCGATCACTGATCACTGGCAGGGACGGCCGACCTTTGCTGTGATCGACCTGGATGCGTTCGCCCGGAATGTTCGCACCATGCGAGAGTACATCGGTGATGATGCGAAATACTGCGTGGTGGTGAAGGCGAATGGCTACGGACTTGGCGCGATTCCGCTCTCGCGGGTGGCGCTGGATAACGGAGCCGATTTGCTGGCCGTTGCGACTGTCGACGAGGGCGCTCAACTGCGTCGTGCCGGGATCAACGGGGATATCCTGCTGATGGGTCCGATGGGACCGGGCGAGATGGATCTCGCGGTCGGCATGAACATGACCGTGGTGATGAACGATATCCCGTTCGCTCGTGGGCTTGCCCGGACGGTGCGTGAGAATGGTCGCCGGGAGCCGCTGAAGATCCACCTCAAGGTTGATACCGGGATGCGCCGCATGGGTGTGCTTCCGGAAGATGTGGTGGAATCCGCCAGGACGCTCATGAGCTTCGACGAACTGAAGCTTGAGGGCCTGATGACGCACTTCGCCTCCGCTGATGTGCCGGACCTGACCTCGGCGAAGAATCAGGTGGCGGTCTTTGACCGGGTGGTTGCCGACCTTGAAGCGGCTGGTATCGATATCCCCATCAAGCACGTGTGCAATAGCGCCGGTACCGTGCAGTTCCCCGAGTGGCACAAGGACATGGTGCGGAGTGGAATCGCGACCTATGGCGTGAATCCCGCGCCTCATATCCCGCTGCCCGGTGAGCCTGGCGAAATGAAGCAGATCATGACCGTGCACAGCATGGTGACTCGTGTGATTCCGCTTGAGCCGGGCGACCGTGTGAGCTACGGCGGTACCTGGGAAGCCAGGGAGGAGACGCGTGGTGCGCTTATCCCGATTGGCTATGCCGACGGATACCTGCGAACGCTGAGCAACAAGGGCACGATGGCGATTGAAGGGACCCCTGCACCGGTGATCGGACGGGTGTGCATGGACCAGACGATTTTGCAGATGCCGGACGACCTGCCTGGCAAGACGCGTCAACACGTGGTGGTGATCGGTGACGGTACGGATGCCACACCTGGCGCGCCGAACCTGGAGCAACTTGCCGAGACTGCCGATACGCTGCCACACGAGTTCATGACCACGCTGGCGCATCGCGTGCCGAAGCTGTACATCCAGAACAACGAGCTGGTGGGACTTGCCGACCTGCAGGGATACCGGGACCTGAATCGATAACCGGGTACTACGAACCGGGGTTTCCGGGT
>CAZYDY010000077.1:0-7776 GCA_964646245.1 uncultured Sphaerobacteraceae bacterium | reverse complement strand
GGATGCACGCGGTACATGGTGCTGCAGGGACAAATCACAGGATCAAGACAGAAGATCGTCTTGTCCGGCATTTCAGCCTGCAAGCGACGTACGAGGTTGATTTCGGTACCAATCGCCCACACTGTGCCGGGCTCTGCATTGCGCACCATTTCACAGATGTACTCAGTGGAGCCATCGTAATCTGACAGTGCCACCACTTCGGCGCGGCACTCCGGGTGAACGAGCACATTCACATCCGGATACTCTGCGCGAGCCTTCTCAATTTGCTCGACACTAAAGCGGGCGTGAACGCTGCAGTAGCCCTTCCAGAGAATCACCTTCGCATCGCGGAGCTGATCTTCGGTGTTACCACCAAGGGGCTGCATTGGATCCCACACGATCATTTCATCTTCGCGGATGCCCTTCTTGATGGCAGTGTTGCGACCAAGATGCTCATCCGGGAAGAACATGATGCGCTCACCACGTTCGAAGGCCCAGTCATATACTCGAACTGCGTTGGAAGACGTGCAGACAATGCCGCCATTCCTGCCGCAGAACGCCTTGATGCTGGCGGCGGAGTTCATGTAGGTAATGGGAACGATATTACCGGCGCCAACCGCATGCAGGGCTTCCCATGCAATCTCCACGTCCTCTGGCTTGGCCATGTCCGCCATGGAGCAGCCGGCCTCCATGTTCGGGAGAATCACCTTTTGGTGCTCGGCTCCAAGGATATCCGCACTTTCCGCCATGAAATGCACGCCGCAAAAGAGCGTGAACTCGGCATCGCGCTGCTCGGCAGCCATCTGGCTGAGCTTGTAGCTATCGCCCTGGAAGTCCGCAAACTGCACCACTTCATCGCGCTGGTAGTGATGTCCCAGAATAGTCAGGCGCGATCCCAGCTGCTTTCGCAGTGCGTTAATCTTCGCGGTACGTTCTTCAGCAGGCATCTTGAAGTAGCTGGTGTCGATCTTTTCCTGCCGCTGCGGAGTCATTCCGTAGGTCTGAAGTCGGTCGTATGCACCCACACTCTCTTCAGGGGTGCAACTTGCCACATCCATCTGCGGCTGGTTAAACCAGACCGTGGCTGTGGTAGCGTTATCTGTCGTAGTGGCCGTGGTTGGCCAGAGTGTCCTGGTGGCTTCTTGCACCATGTGCGGTGCCTCCTGTATGTGTTTGCCCGGCGACCCGGGTACAAACCTGCCGTCCTGATTCCCGGCAATAATAGAGAACCGGGGAGTTAATGTCAATGTGACACTAACTAAAATCATTAACGCACAATCAGTGCAGTCGCACAACATTTACCCGCGTGTATTCGAGGACTTCATATGCCGAACCTCACGAATCAAACGCTCATCTTCGACGCCGATGACACCCTCTGGGAGTGCAATACCTACTTCGAGCAGGCGATTCATCGCTTCATCGATTTTCTCCATACAGAACACCTGTCGAAGGAGGAAATCCGTGAAGTGCTCGATAATTTCGAGCGCGTCAACGGGTACGGAGCCCGCGCGTTCGCGAAGAGCATGGTGGAAACATACCGGGAACTGGCGACCGAGAACGACCCGGGAGACGAGGAGACAATCGAGCGGCTCGGCCTGGATATCCTCGAACAGGACATGGAAACGATTCCCGGCGCGGAAGATACACTGATCGCCCTCCGGCCCCATCATCAGTTGATTCTGTTCACCAAGGGCGATGAAGAGGAGCAGCAGATCAAGATCAACCGGTCACCGCTCTCCGGATACTTTGAGTACCACATCATCTCGCATGACAAGACGGTATCGACCTACAAGGAAATCATTGAGGGATTCAACCTCGATGAGGCATCCACGTGGATGATCGGGAACTCGATGCGTTCAGACATCCTGCCAGCGCTCGAGGCAGGGATCAGTGCAATCTATGTACCGAATCCGCACACCTGGCACATGGAGAATACCGAGTTCACCCACAACGCTGTGTGGCCCGGGAGCTTCCTGGAGGTCGGGAAAATCACCGAACTGGTGAACCACTTCGCTGCCGAATCAGCCGGGTAAGATGTCCGTTACCGACTCCCAGCGATTTGACCAGGAATCCTGCATCCACTCGAATCCGGCTGCCCGGTTCATCAACCAGGTCCGTTGCAGGCCATCATCGTGCGCCCAACCACGAACGCGTTGGTTATCAACTTCTGTACTCACCGGCCACCAGAGCTGATCGTTCGCAACAACCGGTGTACCAGTAACCCGCACAGACTGTCCATCGAGCATGAGCGTACGAATCTCTGAATCCGTGGTTGGCCCGGCACGCATATACCAGTTGCCATCGATCACATCGGTATTCGAACCAGGGACCGAACCGAGCAGCCAGTCAAACGCAGCCGATCCACCGAGCATTGGCGCCGCGAAAATCAGCGACAACAGCAGTGCGAATACCACCAGTACCCGTCGTGCATTGCGGAGTTCCCGGCGGATCCATCGTCCCGCGCGGGATGGTTCCTTGTGCTCCCGAATAACTGGAGTTGGCACAGGCCCCGGAACCCGATGCGTGAGCATTTCCGTCGCGGGTTGAGTCCGCGGAATCTCCTGCTTCTTCCGGTTCGGCCAGGAAAATTTGAACAGCGGCGGATTGGCGTGGGCGTTGAACTCCTCGGCAAACGCAGTCACGCTCGGATAGCGATCTTCTGCGTTCGGCAACAACGCCTTCGCGATAACAGTGTCAACCCAGAGTGGCAGGTTCAGTTCTGGGGCCACGCTGGACGGCAATTCCGGTACATCGCTTTGCCGCATCGTGATGGTGGCATCGTTGGCCAGTTGGCCATGCTCGCTGAAAATCTTCTTGCCCGTAACGAGTTCGAACACCACGCAACCGAGTGAATAGATATCCGAAGCCGGGGTCACAACCCGCCCGCTTCCATGCTCTGGCGAGATGTAAGCTGCGGTACCCAGGAGCTTGTCCCCTTCTCGTTTCGGGGTCATAAACGCCTTCTGGGCAATACCGAAATCGATCAGCTTCACTTCGCCGTCATCTGTAAGAAAGAGGTTTTGCGGCGTTACATCCAGGTGGACGTATCCGAGTTGATGCATCTGCTCCAGTGCTGCACTCGCCTGGGCCAGCCAGGTATTTACCGTCTTCACATCGAAGGCGCCTTCTGCGTCCAGCTTGTCGCGCAGGTTCTCGCCTTCCAGCCGCTCCATCAGGATCCACGTGCCCCGGCGACCGTCAACCACATCCAGCAGCTCCACAACAGATGGATGCTGCACAGCCTTGAGAACCTCTGCCTCCCGGCGGAAGCGGGCACGGCGGTGAGAATCTCCCTGGTACGAAGGCAGAAGCGTTTTGGCAGCAATCGGCTGATCTGTTTCGGTATCGATTCCCGGATAGATCACCGCCATGCCGCCCTCACCGATCGGCTTGATTCCCGAATCGTCGATGGCAAATCGATTGTTGAGCAGTGTATCGACGGCCACGCTGTTCCCCGCTATGGTGAATATCACAACCGACGTTCGTACGAACATCTCTTGCAATTGACAGGATACGGCAAATGACATCTCTCGGAGTTGGCCTGGTCGGCTACAAGTTCATGGGCAAGGCGCACTCGAACGCCTACCGTCAGGTCCACGCCTTCTTCCCGGATACACCCAAACCCCGCATGGTCGCGATCTCGGGTCGCAATGAATCAGCGGTCTCGGCTGCCGCCGAAGAGTTCGGTTGGGAAGGCTACGAAACCGACTATCGCGCGTTGATCGCAAACGACGATATCGACATCATCGATGTCTCCACGCCCGGACACTTGCACCACCAGGTCGTGCTGGAAGCATTCGCAGCCGGCAAACACGTGCTGTGCGAGAAACCGCTCGCCAACACGCTTGAGGAAGCGGCGGAGATGGTGCTCGCCTGGCGCAAGGCCGGCACCATCGGCATGGTGAACTTCAACTACCGCAAGGTTCCGGCAATCATGCTGGCCAAGAGGCTGATCGATGAGGGCCGCATCGGGGAGATCCGCAGCTTTCGAGCTCGCTATCTTCAGGATTGGCTCCACGATGAAAACGCGCCAATGAGCTGGCGACTCCAACGCGAGTTCGCTGGTAGCGGTGCCCTTGGCGATATCGGCGCCCACATTACCGACCTCGCCCATATGCTGATCGGACCGATTGAATCGGTCACCGGCATGTTGGCCACAGCTGTGAAATCCCGCCCCTTCGAAGTACCGACAGAAGGGCTCACGCACGGCGATGTCACGGTAGATGACTGGACGGCTTTCCTGGCGAAGTTCGAGAACGGAGCTACCGGTGTCTTCGAAGCGAGTCGGCTCGCAACCGGTCGCAAGAACCAGAACACCTTTGAAATCAATGGATCCAAAGGCTCGATCGCGTTCGACCTGGAAAACCTCAACCGACTTGAGGTCTACCTCGCCGAGGACGATGCCCTCGTTCGCGGCTTCCACAACATACTGGTAACGGACGCAGACCATCCGCTGGTCGGGAACTGGTGGCCATCCGGGCACATCATCGGCTGGGAGCACACCCACGTGCACCAGGTGCGAGATCTCCTGATCGGGGTCAGCACCGGCGAGCAGCCACTCCCGAGCTTCGATGATGGATACCGCTGCCAGGCCGTGCTGGATGCGGTTGAGCGCAGCTCAGCCAGCGGACAATGGGAAACCCCCGCTCCGCTGCCGAGCTAGACGTCGATCCGCTTAACCCGCTTTCGGGCGCGAGCCAGGTCAACTCGTTCGCGCTCTTCTGGTGTCAACAGCGAAAGGGCACCAGTCGCATCAGGAAACGCTGCCAGGCGAATCGCCCGATCATCATCGTGTTCAATGCCACGCCGGATACGGCGCACAGATGCTCCCCGAATGATCATCGCCTCCAGGCGATCGATGCTGTAATCGCCGCGCAAGGCAGGATCGTGACTGATTCCCAGCTCCTTCAACCGCGGCACCAGGGCGGCCAGCACCCGGTCATCCGGTGGGGATTTCTTCGCGGCTTCAATCGTCTGTTGAATGAGTTCCGTCCGCTCCACGATCCGGCGTACAGCCGACCAAAGCGCCGGATCTTCAATAATCGCGCCAGTCTTCTCGACCGCAGAAAGCGCCGAGATCACGCGATTGGTATTGCCAGAACGAATCGAGCGATCCAGTTCGCTCAGCGCCCGCTTGCCATCAATCAATTGACGCACGCGACGGCGCTCGCTCTCGCCCAACTGCAATCGACCATTCTCGGGCTCATTGGAAACCAGCAACTCTAACGCCTCGGCATCTCGCGCCTTAAGCTGTAAGCGGACATTCTCTACCCACTCAAGGCGGTTTCGAGCGAGATCAATCCGCATACGCATCGCGTGCGGCAACGATTTCTCGTCCTCGAACACCTCTTCGTCAAACCACATCATGATGAGCGTGTCGTCATCAGTTTCCAATGCACGCAGCAACGTTGGCCATTCCAGCGCCTGCAATACCTTCACCAGGGAATCACGCGTGGTATCCCCTAACAGGGCCAGCTCGCCGGATACAGCAAGATCAGCCAGGTCCCGACGATCATTGCGAGAAAGCGCAGACTCGAGTCGGGCGCGAATCTGAGTACGATCCTGTGCCAACCGGATCACCCTGCGGGTGGATTCCTCCAACACCAGGTTGCGCCGTTCAGCATCCCGCGCGAGCTCGATTACGCGGGCATCCTCCCGGTTCCGGCCCAATTTCGCGATCTCGCGATCGATCTCCCGGGCAGCGCGTGCTTCATCTTCCAGCACCTTGCTCATATCGGTAGAAGGGCGCCGAATCAGTCGCTCCAGCGGACGCTTCAGCACCTCCGTCGGCACCGGGGTCTCGGTCTCTTCTTCCCAGGTAGATTCAAACGGTGGCCGATTCTCTTCGATAGCGGGCTTGAGTTCCGGCCACGTTTCAGCAAAATCATATGAATGTTGCTTCGGCTCGGTTGGCTGGTAACCGTAAAGTTCTCGCAGCTTGCCGACTGCCTCGGCGACATCGAACTCCTCGGGCGCATTAACGCTTGGTATCGCGCTCACACTGTCATTGGCCAGCACATCGGATCCCGCCATATGCTCCGGAAGGTTCGCGATATCGAAGGCATCATCCAGGAGCTGCTGGGCGCGGAACGCTTCGGAGTCACACGCCTGGACAAGCAGGTCGATCAACGCACGTCCACGCGCGTTGGCCCGCGACCGAGCCGTTTTAATTGCTTCAGACCCGCGGGGATCGCGCAAATCCCACACACCAAACAACAGCGATGCATTGATATCGTCACCAGACTGCCCCAGCGATTGGCGCAGATCCGGTGTATCCCGAAGCAACATGGTGGAAACAAACATCACCATGATCGCGAATGCATCCTGGTGCGCTGGCGTGCCGCTTCGCCTCGGATGCCGATAGGCGTGCTCTTCCACGTCATGGACGCGCTTCCGCGCCCCCGGCCATTCGAGCGTATCCAGATCCACACAGACCAAATCACCGTTCGGGCGAAGCATGAGGTTGTCCGGTGTGAGGTCGCCATGGGTCACCCGGCCATCCCGCAAGCCAATGGAAAGGTCTCGCAGCGCCGCTCCGAGCGCATCAAGCACATCCCGATTCTCTCGAGACGCCGCACGATCAATCGCTTCGAACAGCGTCGGACCGTCGATCCACTCCATCAGTACCGTTTGCATCTTGCGACCGACCAGCGTGATGCCGCCGATCAGCGGTTCGATATCCTGTGGGAAATAACCGCGCGCAGAGCCCGGAAGGCTCTCCTGCATGCTGCTGTAATGACGTTGCCAAAACAATCCGCCACCGTATTCGTTGGCGACTCTCAGGGCAACGCGCGCGCCGGTGGGGTCTTCAAGGCATGCAACAATGGCGGTGTTTCCGGCACGAAGCCGAAGCTGGCCGGAGTTGGTCAGCACCGCCTCATATCCTGCATCGAGCAGTTCCGGAACCCGGTTGGCCAGTAGTGCGTTAGATAGGCGAGATAGACTCTCCACTGGGTCCTTTCTCTCAATTGGATGCGTACGTATTACGGCTGCCATGGCGAAATGGAAGTGGTAAAGTGTATGTACAGCCCCGGCATCGACGCTAGTCTACATCACAAGGGGGCTGGTCGCGATCATCGAAAGGCAGCCGCACTTGCCAATGCCGTCCTCGACTAATGATAGAACGTCCGACCCGACGGCACGTTCCACAGACATTCTGAACAGCTGGCGGGCGGGCACAGATCCCGGTCCGGCGCTCCATGCGCCAGCCAACGAAATCTCCAAACAGATCGCCGATATCGCCGGCCTGCTGGAGGACGTCGACGCGCGCTCGTCACGTCGACTCGACAATCTCTCGGAAGCAATTTCCAGCGAACACGGTCGCCAGCGCTGGAGCGATGTCGACCTCCGCCGCGCCTTCAATACCGATCGCCTGGCACACGCCTTCGCCGTTAAACACGAGGGCGGATACGCACCCCAACGAATTGAACTCGCGGACAAACTCCGCAACATCCTGGTGCTCGTGCCGATCCTGCTCACCTGGTGGGCACTCGGCGCAGCCGTGAGCAACTGGGCAGAGTTCGAAGCACAGAACCCTGAACACAGCATGTCGTTCCTCACCGCATGGGAAACCGGTTTCGATGGCCTCGCAGGCTTCTTCGAACCATCGCTCTCCCATGTCGCCTTCCTGGATGCGATCCTGATCGGCATCATCATCCTGCTCACCTTTTACGCACACGGTCGCCGCGAAGAGCAGGAAGACGCCATCGCCGATACCTCCAGCCTCTTCCAGGCCGAAATGGATAACGCCCTCGCCGAAGCCAGCGTGCTGTTGGCAACCGACCGCTCATCCCGACC
>CAZYDY010000076.1:0-7781 GCA_964646245.1 uncultured Sphaerobacteraceae bacterium | reverse complement strand
ACGGCTACTGTCGCTCCAACACAGGAGCCGGCATCGGCTGGCGAGGAAGACGACGAACCAACGGACCTGACGACGCTGTCACAGCCGGCGGATTCGGACGAACCCGACGAGCCGACGGCGACAACCGAGCCTGAGGACGTAGCTACTGAAGAAGCCACTGTGGAGCCGACTGCGACTGCCACTCAAGAGGCAACGGTGGAGCCGACCGCAGAGCCGGAGCCGACGAATACCCCCGGTATTGAGCCGATGGAAGGTATGCAGGTGATCGATGCTGATGGTACCGGTGCAGCTGATCCGACTGAGTTGCCGGAAGGCAGAGGCTCGGGGCCGGCAGATGGCGAAACACCGGGAATCGAATCAGCCAGTGGCGAAACTGCGACTGAAGAAGCCGGTTCAGAGGCGGGCGAGATTGAGGACGCTTCCGGTGAAGACGTTAGCATCACGGCCATCGAACCGATGGGTGGCGATGACCAGGGCGAAATTGAACCAGACGCCGAAGGTGAATCGACCCCGGGGGCCGATGGGCCTGAGGAACTCGATGATATCCAGACTGTTGAAGGGCAGCCTCTTCTCGACGTCTCCGTCCCCTACACCGGTATTGCTGGCGATCCGTCCGGACATTTGGGCCTGACACCTGAAGGGCGCCTGGAGTTCATGCAGGTACCGGATGGTGCAGCCTTCACCACTTTCGATGGCTTCCGACTCGACTTCGGGGACTCTCAGCCGAGTGTTATCCACCTTTGTGGTGATGAATCCTGTGCGCCTGCGACGGAGGCACCGGAATCCGAAACCTGGCAGGGAGATGTGCCACTCGGTGTGATAGGTGAAACAAGTTACTTCATGCGACTCCATAGTGATCGCACCGAGATATTCGCAGCGTCTTCATCGGGCACCTCGCTGATTGAGCCAGAACTGATTGGTGAGACCGAGCCAGTGTCTCCTCCGACTGCGGTGTATGAAAGCGACGGCATCCTGTTTACCTGGCTTTCAAGTGGCGAGTGGCTGGAGATGAGCGGTGGAAGCGCGGAGTTCTATTCCGGCGGCTACGCTGATCCGTACAATGTGCGCTTTGCGCCGATGGCTGGAAACGGGCCGTTGATCGGGTATTTCAGTAATGGAACGCTCGTCATCGCGCCGGTGACGGCTCCGGACTCGCCGATCTTCTCCCTGCCATCTGAGGGCGTGGACTTCGACCTGACTGGTTGGGGCGATCGTGTGGCTGTAATCCAGGGTAACGGTATCGTGATCTACGATATTGATGGCAATCAACTCCAGGCCTATTCTGGCGGTGATGTGCAGCCCGGAAGCCTGATCTGGCTGAACAGCGGCATTGTGTACGTCGATCGCAACACAGGCTCCCTGTACCAGATCCCCGAAACCGCGCCGTAGTCATTCAAGCAGGTGTTTAAGGGGAGTCCACCCAGGTGGACTCCCCTTCTTGTTGCCCGGGCTTTGGTACACTCTGGCGTATATGACCCCACAATTGACGGGGTGTTCCCTGGAGTGAGTTTGATAGCTGTGTCGTCTATTCATCGTGTGGATACAAATCAGACAGTTCAGGAAGATGGCGTGCGCTTTGGGCGCACGGTGCTTCGCGTGCAGTTTCGAAACTGGACGATGGCCGGTTTCGATGCGATTGTGCTGCCGAATAACCGCCGCGGCCTGATGGGCGTGAACTTCAGTGCCGGCAGGCGAATCGACGGTGGCCTCGAGGTCGAGCGCGAGGCGATGTCTCATGCGCCGATGACGATGGGCACTGCGATTGTGACCGGCTCAGGCACGCTCAAGCAGTACAGCATCGATCATGTCGTGCACGCTGTTGTTGGCGATCAGCTTGGCGAGGCGCCCAGAGAACTCCCGCTGCGCCAGGCTACCGTTGATGCCATGCGCCGGCTGGATGAGATCAAGGCTCGACATGCTGCGATCGTGCCGCTGGGATCCGGCAGTATGCGGGAGCGAATTGATCGCGGCCGCTCTGTGCCGATTATGATCGAGGAAATGATCGGCTACTTGCGGCGATCCTCTTCTCGCGTTGAGACGATCACCTTTCTGTGCAACTCAGAATCCGAAATGAATGAAGTTGGCGGACTGCTCGAGCGCATGCGCCGGGATTGGTGGGGTCTTCGTGTCTGACGTTCGTCTCGAAACCTGGCCGCTTTCCACTGACCTGTGGCGACTAAGCGGCAAAATGCATCTCCGTTATGTCGACTGGTTCATGAAGTTTTGCGGGGCTCATCGTGTGCCCGTGAGTGTCGTGAGCCGCCTTTACACGCTCGGGATTCCGCCCGAGGTTGTGTACAGCACCCTCAAATCTATCCGCAGCCTTGATGAGTGGAGCCATGAATGGGTGGAGACTGCCCAGCAGTACCTCGGTTCGTATCGCCGGGAGATCTCGGCAGGTAACCGTATTGAGGCCGAACGCGCACGATATATGGCGGCTATGTGCTATCAGGCCGCACAAATCATGGAATTCGGCGATGTAAGGACCCGGAACAGTTGCAGGGCATGGGCGGCGAACCTCTCGCGGCTCTCGCTTCCTGCCAGGAATCCGAATGCGCGCCACTTCACCATTCCCTGGAACGACCAGGAATTGCCGGTGCTCTTTGAAGTACCCGAATTCGGTGATGGTCCGTTCGGGCTCGTGATTATGCTCAACGGTCTTTCCCTTTCCAAGGAGGAGACGTTTACGTGGGCACCGCGATTCCTCAACGCCGGATACGCGGTGATGTCAGTGGACAGCCCGGGAACCGGGGAGGCGACTTCGCTTGGTCCGATTAATCCGCACTATACGGATATCCTCGACGGGGTTTTCGAACTCTTGAGAGATGAGCCGTCTATCGACCTGCAACACGTGGTGCTTGTTGGCGCGAGCCTTGGTGGAAATGAAGCCATCCGGATCGCGCGGAGAATTCCGGAGATCATGGCCGTGATTGCCGTGACGCCTGCTGTAGAGCCCAGTCGCTGGCTGGAGTATGCATCGCCGATGTTGATGGCCGAGCTCTCGGAGCTGGTTGAGCCCGAGAACAGGGCGGAAATGGCAAGCGGGTTTGATGTCCTCAGCGCAGCTGAGAACTCCACCCAGCCCATGCTGATATTTGGGGCAGGCCGCGATATGGTTGTGCCGCCCAACGAAAGCCAGAACCTGGCCGAACGGGTAGGGGAGCGAGCAACGCTTGCGTGGTATCCCGATGTTGGCCACTGCATGTACGATGCAGCGGATCAATGGACGTTCGACGCTGCAGCGTGGATTTCCGCAGTCAGCCAGGCGAAATCCGAGGGAGTGGTCGATGCCGGCGAACTGGCCGAACGTGGCCGCCTCGCCATCGAAAACAGCTCCTACACCCATCTGGACGAGCCGACAGACGACTGGGACGACGATGATATCGGTGAGTACGCCCGGCTCATTACTTCCAGCGACGCGGAAACACCGTCTACCTAGCGAGATCTTTTCATCGCTGTCAACTTCTTCACGGCGTTGTCGGCAACCAGCGCCGCATATTCTTCCGATTCCGCTGCCACGAGCGTGAGCTTCCCGTCCTCATCGGCATGAATTCCCCAGCCGTACTGCTTCGCCAGGGGTGAAGTTCGCAAACATGCGCGGCCTTTTTGGAAGTATTCCTCTTGGGCAGCGGCGCGATCAGCCTCCGGTATGGCTTCTTTTTCAGCGACCCGCCGAAAGATGACTTCGTCCGATGTGAGCGTGGACGGCTGCTCTGTAATCCACAGGTACTGTTGTGCCGCAACCGAAGCCTTCGTGAGATCCGGTACGGCGGATGTGCGGGTAGGGGAGTCCTCTGCAATGGTTATCAGCGTGTTGTAATAGTTCGTCGTCATGCGACCAGTTCCTTCCAGAAGTACACTTTGCCGATGTGAGTGTGCTCACAGGCTGATGATAGCGAATGACCGAGGACGGTATGTGACCGCATTACGATACGCTGATCAAACCAGGGTGGATACCATCGCCCGGGCATTTCTATGGCTTTTGCTGGGAATGTTCCTGGCGAAGGGAATCCTGATCGCGCTGACGGGTTCGCCATACTCCGGTCACGACGAAATCGCCCATTACAGCTATGTGAATGTGATGGTGGAGGAGGGGCGCCTGCCACTCATTCCGGACCTCGAATCCTGGCGTGAGGCGCGCGAATCCGGTGGCGATACCAGCTTTGATGAGATTCCAGACCGGTTCTATCCCTGGGCGGGTCACTTCACGACTCCAGACTGGCTACGGCAGCAATCAACGATTCCGCGAGAAGCGCTCGGTGATGATGGTGAATGGTATCCAAGCGGATGGATTTACACCGCCAACCATCCGCCGTTGTATTACCTGTGGCTGGCGCCGGTGTTTATGGCCACGGAGACTCTCGATACCCCGCAGCAAACCTACATGCTGCGGCTGGCAACGATTCCGTTTGGCATGGGGATGGTGGCGTTCGCGTGGTTGGCCGCACGAGCGCTGTTCCGCAACGATCTCTTCCTGCGGGTACTGATCCCCGCGTTTGTCGCTTTCCAGCCGCAGATCGCCTACGAATCATCCATTATCAATAACGATATCGTCGCTATTGCATTTTGTAGCGGCATGTTCTGGTTGCTGATTGAAGGACTCAAGCACGGGTTCAGCTGGAAGCTCTCTGCCTGGCTGGGAGTGCTGTATGGGTTGGCGATGCTGGGCAAGAGTACGTCGGTGACGATGGCCATTATCGTCGCGATTGCGATGATCGCGGGCATCGGTTGGCGAGCATGGCGCGAGTGGATTCCGAAGGGAGCGCTCGTGGCCGGGATTGGCGCTGCGATGATCGCGCCGTGGCAGTTCTTCATGCTGCGCACGTATGGCGATCCCACTGCGCTTAACCGAATTTCCGAGTTGCAATCGTGGTGGAACAGGGCAGATGATGATCCGCCGACGATTCTTGGCCAACTCTTCGACCCAACATTTTTCTGGTTTCGCTGGAAGGAGACGTGGGGAGAGTTCGGATGGCGCCTGATAGAACTCGATGGATATATGGCCGAGTTCTACGGTATTGGTGACCGGAGCCCGACGTTCCTTACCGTGTTGTTGATCATCGTCCTGATCGGGACTGCCGGCTGTGGTGTGTGGCTGTGGCGGGCAATCCGACAGCGAGGGCAGGGGAGTGATCCGGTGTTCCAGCCAGAGCGCTGGCAATGGATTGCGCTTGGCACAATGGTCGCCGCATGCGTGGTCGGTTACTTCAGTGTGTTGCAGTTTGGACTCAGCTTCAGCCTGACGCAGGCGCGCTATTACTTCCCGATGATCGTGCCAGCGGCGATTCTGCTTATGCTCGGCTTTCGATCGCTCGTTCCTCGGCGGTTTGATCGATACGCTGGTGCTGCCATGTTCCTGGGACTCGTGTTGCTTAACATCATCATTTACACCGCCTGGTTCCTGCCCTATTGGCACCCGATGGCAGGGAGCGCGGTACACTGATTTCGTTAAACCTGCGGTGGGCAGGTGTGGCCCCTGAAGTGTTGATGTGTGGGAGTGGCATGTGAACCCTGCAGGCAGGCGATCTGTACCACGCACATTCCTATGGCTGCTGCTGATCCTGTTTGTAGCCAAGGGATTCGTAACCGCCCTCGCGTTCCCCGCGTTTTCCGGACACGATGAAGTTGCCCACTACGCCTATCTCCGCATCCTCGCGGAGGAAGGGCGCGTTCCCGTAATTCCGGAGCTCGAATCCTGGCGCGAGGACTACGACGAATTCGGCTCGAACGCCGAGTGGGACCGGATGCCGGCAGAGCTCTACGTCTACGCCCATCAGGGTGGCAACGTGCTCACCTATACAACGAGTGACTGGTTCGGCGGGGAGAGCTCGCCGGTCTGGACGATCTCCTACGATAACGGCTTTTATCCCTCGGGATGGGTTTACACCGGTAACCATCCACCGCTGTTCTATACGTTACTGGTTCCCATGTATCACCTGGTGAAGGGCCTTGAGATGGAGCAGCAGCTCCTGCTGTTTCGAATGGCCACTATTCCGTTCGGAATGGTGACAATTGTGCTGGCATACCTTACTGTGCGCACACTCTTCCCGCGGGACAAATTCCTGGCGATGACGGTGCCGGCATTTGTCGCTTTCCAGCCACAGATCTCCTACGAATCGGTGATGTTGAATAACGATATCCTCGCCATCATGCTCACCAGTGGAGTTGTATGGATGCTGGCGCTCGGGCTGCGTAAACGCTTCCCGTTGTGGGTCTGTATGTTTATTGGGCTGTTCCTTGGGTTCGCGGTGTTGGCGAAATCCACATCGGTCGTTGTGGCGGTGTTGGTGTTCGTCGCGATGATGTTTGGCATTGGCGTTCGCAAGTGGAAGCAATGGCTGCCGAAGGGAGCACTCACGGCCGCGATTAGTGGCCTCCTCGCGTTCCCGTGGTTCCTCTACATGATGGTGCAGTACGGTGATCCCACCGCGCTCAATCGCGTGCAAGATTTGCAGTACTGGAACTACTCGGGAGGATCGAACCCCACGATTTGGGGGATGCTGAGTAATCGCTGGTTCCACTGGGACCGGTTCAAGGAGACGTGGGGCGCGTTCGGCTGGCGACGAATTCAGTTCGATATGGGCGGCGATGCCACGCTGCTACGGGTGATCCTGTGGGTGTCGCTCTTCGCTGTGATTGGACTCGCGATGTACGCGATTCGGTTCCTGCGGGAGCAGCGGGAGATCATCAAGGAAGAGGAAGCCGGCGTCAGCTTTGCCGAGCTGCGCGAGCATCGGGATGAAACGCTCGCCATCATGCCCTGGCAGGTCACTGGCATTCTCACGATGGGTGTTGCCTGCGTGATTGGGTACTATGCCGTGCTGCAGTTCGGGACATCGTTTGCGCTGACGCAGGCGCGCTACTACTTCCCGATGATTGTGCCGGCTGCGATTTTATTCATGCTTGGTGTGCGGTCGTGGTTCCCGCGCCGATGGCTTTCGTATGTCGGCGCGGTGGTTTTCCTGGGGCTTGTTGCCCTGAACGTCATCATTTACTCGGCGTACGTGGTGCCCTTCTGGCCCGGATTTACAGACGCCCCGCCGCTACCATGAGCGCACCTGCGCCATGAGATGATCTACATCCTGATGCCCGATCCTGCCTTCGCGGATGGCGGGTGATGCAAGTCCGATGATTCGGGCCCGGATATCCTTCTCGCTCATTTGCGATCCCTGTGCGATGTAGCCCTCGGAAATCATCCAAAGTTCAAGCGCCTCCAGTGGCTTCTCTGCCAATGGTGGATCGTCCATTGTTTGCAAGTGCTCGAGCAACCGGTGCCCATCATTGCCGGCTTCGGCCTGCAACGCCTGCATTTCTTCGAGCGCAACAGCGTCGATCATGTCGGCATCGGCCAGGATTCCGGCTGGCATTGGCCTGGCGCGCCCGATTCGCCACATGTGTACAGCGTTGTCCAGCAAGCTCGCTCGCAGATGCATGTCACCTAACATGCCGGTGAGACCTGAATGGATCATCTCCAGTCGGTCCGGGTTGGTGCGCTCGAGGGATTCCAGTTGGCCGAGCGTGGAAATGTCCTCCTGCAGGAGTGCGTAGAGCGGTTCCGGTTCTGGTAAAACGTGCCACAGATGGGTGCTACCGAGGCTTGATGCCCACGGATCAATGGCCGGAATACGCAGCGCTGCCGCCCAGGTTTGCGGATCGTAATCAGCAGGGGAGGGGAGCGCAGTTGGATGGACCACAGTGGTGTCCGGGATTGGCAACCGGTCGAAGCCGGCGTCTCTCCGTACTTCAGCCAGCTCCACGACTTTCACCTGTGGTCGTTCTTC
>CAZYDY010000075.1:1463-7819 GCA_964646245.1 uncultured Sphaerobacteraceae bacterium | reverse complement strand
CCTCGGTGCGCTGCGCCAGGGTTACCACGACGCTGAATCCGACCTGGATGCTGCGCTACAGCTACTGCTGGATGAGAGTCCGGAACTGGTTGAAGAAGTAGAGCGTGAAGGCCTGGACCTGCTTGCTCCGCTGTGGTCGGAGGAAGGTGAGATTCCCTGGGGAACGCAGACTGCCGAGCTCTGGGATGCCTACACCGATTGGGCTCAGGATGGTGGCCTGATCGACGAGAGTGTGGTCGCAGCCGATGCGTGGGTCGACTTGTTCCCCGAAGGTGATTCCGCGACTCCAGATGCGACGCCGGAATAAGCTGACCGCGACGTTCACAACTCTGTGCTAAAAGGAGGCGGATTGGTTTGTAGACCAATCCGCCCCTGCAGTTAACCCAGAAACCCGCGCAAATGCGCGGGTTTTGCTTCAGTTTCATGTGGCTGATCTACCGGCCTTCGTCCTCGGCCATGCGTTTCAGCAAGGCGTTGACTTCGTCCAGTTCTGGCACCACGCCGACACCCTGTTCGTGCAAGCTCAGGGCAGCCACGGCGTTGGCGAATCGGCCGGCTTCAAGGGCACTGCTCGATTTCTCGGATGCTTTCATGAAGAACGCTGCCGCGAACACATCGCCAGCACCGGTGAGGCTTTTCACCTTCACGTTGATTCCCGGAATATCCACCATACGGTAGTGCTTCTCGCCTGGCTGTGCATCCGCTGCCCGGCCAATGCTGTGATAAATCGTGGCACCCTGGGGGCCTCGGGTAATCACACTCATGCGGCGTTCACCCACACGCTCAATCAGGTCGCGGGCGTGGAAGATCTCTTCATCGGAGACAATGGCTGAATCGAGCCGATTGACCAAATCGACCGGCAATCGCAGCGGCGTGTGCCGCACCATACCCCCACGCTCGCGTGGCCAGTCTCGCATCCAGCCCTGGGGTGTTACGCCAAGGAAACCGGTAGTAAGACCGGTAATTCGGCGCGGATCGATTTCGTCCGCAACCGGGCCGAGGTGCACGATTTTTGCAGTGCCCCAATGTGGCGGTAGCCCACGCAAGTCAATAGGCCCTGCCCAATGACGAATCTGCTGGGTACGCCGTGTGCCCATATACGTATTGGAAAACGTGGTGGGGACATCGGCATCCTGCACGACGATCTGGAGGCGATCGGCATACTCCTCCAGGCCCGGAACCTCCATGCCGGCGATATTTGCGCCATAGCGACCACGGGTAAGGATTGCGACATTGGCGCCCATATGTGCTGCAGCGAGCCCGCTATACAGGGCGGTTCCGCCGAGTTGGACCGTTCCATCATCCAGCAAATCGGCCGTAATGTGGCCGATCAGCAGATAATCCGGTGCACGCATGGATTGCAACGAGGACCGATGTTTCTGATTACGAAAAGGCGTTCGCTGGTCTCGCCGGCGACCGCCCCTTCCCTTGCTTGTGTTGTCCGTCATGCTGGCTCCACAGTGATCCGTCTGGCGCTGCCTTCACCATCGCTATGCGTGACAACATCGGTATGCTGCTTCAGCGTGAGATGAATGATTCGGCGTTCATTGGCGGGCATGGGCTCCAGTACGACGCTACGACCACTCCGCGCCACCTGGCGTGCGACACGCTCGGCCAGGCCTACCAGGCTCTCTTCGCGACGAGCACGGTAGCCCTCGACATCGATGATTACACGCGTCCATGTTTCGAGCTTGCGATTCACCAATGTGTTCATGAGGAACTGCAGCTGGCTCAGGTGATCGCCGCGGCGACCAATGAGCATGCCGAGATCGTTGCCCATGATATCGAGGAAGATCGTTGGTGGATCCTCCGGGCTGAGCGCCACGGCGCTGGGGTTATCGACGGCCATCACATCGGCTTCAACGCGCATCAGGCTGAGAAGTTCCGTCAGGATGCGCTTCGCCTCGGCTTCGTCTGCGGCATCGGCACGATCCTGCGTTTGACCATCTGCAGCAGGTGGACGACCGCGCCGACTGGGGCGATCCCCCGGTGTGCGGCCACTGAGCCAATCGCGATTATTGCCTTCGCCATTACCTCCGCGGCCCCGGCGGCGGTTGCGATTACGTCGCTCGCCTTCCGCAGGCTTTTCAGCCGGAATCGGCTGGCTGGCCATACCCTTCGCGGTCACGCGTACAAGCGCCTCGGCGTCTTCGTCTGGTCCCTCTTCCGAGAGGATTTCAATATCGACGTCTGCTTCGGTCAGCTCCAGCTGTTCCAAAGCAAGGCGGACGGCATCCTCAACAGAGACTGCCTGAATCTCGACGCTGGTTCGTTTGGCCATGTTTACACCACCTTAACGGTTTGTTGCGATGACGCTAGTTTACGCTTTTTTCTTTTTCTTTCGATGATGTGCTGGCTGCGGATGCACTACTGGCTCCGTTGCTGGTTCGGATATCGTCTTTTTCGTGAGCTTGGAGGCAGCATCTACCCGGCTCTGGTAATCGCTTCGTTTGGCAGATTTTGCCGGGCCCTGGGCAGTTTCTGTCCGGGTTGTTTTCTGCGCATCTGCAATTTCATCACGCTTCGACTGCGCCTCTTCCTGCTTCTGGCGAGCGAGTTCGGCCTGCTTTTCCATCCAGGCGGCGATTCGCCCCTTCTTCACAGGCTCACCTGACTGAACGGCGAGTTCTTCAGGGCTCCTTGGCGCAACGTAGCCGAGGCGACGGTGCTCTGGCAGCTCCGGCAACCATGGGAACCAGACGCCGAATGCACCCCAGCCGGTGATGAGCCACTGCTGCACAACCGCGTAAACAGCCTGCACAAACCAGTAGAGAACTGCACCCGAGAGGAACTGCGACCCGAAGAGAACGACGGTGAGCGGCATGAAGTTCATCATGGTGTTCATCATCTTCTGCTGCGGATCGGTGACCTTCTGGTTGGCCGGCCGCATCATGCGGGCCTGAACAAACTGGAAGATACCCGCGAGTACCGGCAGGATGAAGTATGGATCTGGCTGGGCGAGGTCTGGCAGCCACAGGAAGCCATCTGCCCAGTAACCGGTGCCACTTTCGCTCAGCGGGTAAATGGCACGGTAGATACCGAAGAAGATGGGGAGCTGAATGACCATCGGCAGACAGCCAGCCATCGGGTTAACACCGTGCTGTTGGTAGAGCGCCATTTGTGCCTGTGAGGCAGCCTGGCGATCTTTACCGTGCTTTTTCTGGATTTCCTTGATCTTGGGGGCCAGGTCCTGCATCGCCTTGGACGAGCGGATGGACTTGATGGAGAGCGGCAGCATCAGGGTACGAATGATGATGGTAAAGATGATGATGGCAATACCAGCACTGCTGAATGCCTCTGCCAACCAGTTCAGGAACCATTTGAGGAAATCGACATATTGGTCCCAGATGATAATTCCGGGAACCATTGTGCTCAGGCCCGAGGTGATATCCAGCACGTAACGTGCCCTCCTGCCGCGTTGCGGCGAAATCTGGCGTATATGTAACGCCGGTGAGATCGATGAGTGAAGTACTGCACGCGCAAGGACTGAATCCCGCGCCGAAATGCCAACATCCGGTTACGGAACCGGATCCCAGCCACTGCCACCAAACGGGTTGCATCGAAGAATGCGCCATGCCGCCAGGCGACCGCCCTTAAAGATACCGTACTTTTCTATGGACTCGTAGGCATACTCCGAACAGGTTGGCTGAAATCTGCACGATGGCGGCAAGCCAGGTGAAATCCGCTTTCTATAGAATCGGATCATCGCCAAAAATGGCCGCTTCATGACTCGTTCTCCTCCGATTCCGGCGGAGAAATCTTCCAGCTGGATGTGATCGGTTCTCCCGGTTTCGGGGGCTCTGTACCTTTCGGCACCAAATCCGTCCGATCCAGGATCTGCTTCAGGGTTTTCTGTGCCGTTTCCAGGTCTGGCATTTCATCCACACCACCACGGCAGATGAAGGCGAGGTCGTGCCCCTGTCGCAGTTTTGGGTGCCAGGCCCGTAACGCCTCTCGCACCACCCGTTTGAGGCGATTTCGGTGCACAGCGTTGCCACATTTCTTACCGGCAATGACTGTGTAGCGATTCTGCGGAGGATCCATAGAGTTCGGGATATAGCGCAATACCAAAGCGCCATGTGCCACCGATCGCCCGCGGGAACGCACGCGTTTCACATCGTGTTCTTCTCTGAGGCGATAACGGCGATCAACCATAATGAACTCCGCGAGCAGAAAACACCGAACGCCGGGCGGGCCGCCCGGCGTTCGTTTGAATCGGCATCGCACTGGCACCGGGTGCCCGGTGATTTCGGATACCCGCAGTCACCGGCCTAGCGGTTCTGCGTGAATTTGTTTTCCTCGGCAACCGTGAGGGCGTGTCGGCCCTTGCGGCGTCGGTTCCTCAGCACGTTTCGGCCACCAGCGGTGGACATGCGGGAGAGAAATCCGAACTTACGGATACGCTTGATGCGCTTTGGTTGGTATGTTCGCTTGGTAGACACGCGTGTACTCCTCTTGGAAATTCAATGACATCCCGTCATACAGGGTCATGTGTAGGGGCGGATTGAACTCTGGAGGCCGGATTTTCGGCACACACGCCCCACCACCGGGGCCCAAGGCCCGGGTGCATACGAGAGGTGAGTATAGAATACGCAGCGGACAAGCGTCAATGTCGGGCGCAGCGTACCTATGCATTCGTTCGCGGCGGATTATATCAGGAAACCTTGCCGCATATGTAAGCTCGACCAGCGATCAGGTCAACTGTTCTCGTACCCACTCCGCCTCACGCATGATCATGGATTCCAGCGGGCCACGGTCATCGTGCGGAACCACGTCCCAATTGGCGGAGCGGAGCTCAATCATGCCGACGTCGATTCCGCGCGCAGCGATTTCTCGCAACCAGGCGGCGGTATCCTGCCGTGTGGAAGCAAAACCACCGTATCGATCTGCGATGAGCGGCGCATGTGTGTGAATACGCCAGGTCTGGCCGGCGCTCTCTGCAACCATTGCCATCGCATCCGGGAGATCATCGTACCGGCGCACGATTTCGCCATCCTGTTGGGCGACGACTTGTTGCAACAGGGTCGGGCTTGCGAATGTGGCCAGGTGTTCTGTGAACACGGTTTGTGATTCAGGGTCGGATGGGACCTCAACTTCGAGCGCGCTCGACACCTGGAGCCGGCCGATCTGGATTCCGGTTTCCGCAAAGGCATCAAGGCTGGTTGCGGCATCGTCCCACACGACTGCTGCATGGGCGGTATCGAGCGCAACGCGGACGTGTCGGAGGATGAGTTCGGCGGCCGAGGCTTCTCCGAGCGATACGCGATCGCTCAACATCGCTCCGCCTCGTGGCAGAAGCCATTGGCGAAAGAATGTCACGACATCTGCAGTATCACGAAGCACACTTCCGGGCTCCGGCTCGAGATCGATGTGCAAGGTGACACCGGTGCGATCCCGAATACCAGCCAGGTGCTGCACCATACGAATGACATTCAGCGTGAGTGCCGCCCAATTGCCGGGCATATCTACATCTACCCAGCGCCGGTAGCTCAGCGCGTTGGTGGTGATGCCGATTTCCTGTTCTGGCGTTGCGAATTCTGCTGCCAGGTTCGTGGCCGGGAACATGAAGCCAAGTCGCTCCTCTGTGCGCCAATCCGGTTGGTGCACCTGTTCCTTTGCTCCACCACCTATGCTGACCGCGCTGATTCCATGGAGGGCAAGTCCGTTTGCTTCGAGCACGGCTCTCAGGCTTTCGGCGGTGAGCGCATCATCCGCCAGCGCTGCCTGTGACAATCGCACACTGACACCAATTGGCGAATCGTCACTGATTGCCTGGTTGATTGGCGCCAGGGAGCCCTGAATTGTTGTCTGGATATCGGCGAAGGATGTTACCGGCTTGATGACACCAGCATGCGTTATATGCACATGGAACCTCTCTTTCTTAGTTGAGCAACTGTGCCAAACCTGTGACCAGTGCTGCCTTATGGAGCAACCTTAACCGACACGGCGCTGTCAGATACCTGACCAGTTGTCACGGGTACCTTTCGAATTGTGGATAGATCGTCCAGATTTCGTGGATAAGTGCCCCCGAATGGGGATAACCGGTATACGAATGTGAACATTCCTTGAAGATGTGCTGCAAACCCGTCAATGAATTTCTGGAGGCGGTTCGGGATTGTCACGGGTGGCGTTGATCTCGCCAGTGGACTCCCGGGACAGTTTGCCGGGTTATCCAGATGGATTCCTGCCTGTAACCACGCGGAAATTCCCGGTTATCCCCACTATCCACAAGGACTATTACTTACTACTATATCCACATACTTAAAGAATTAATTAGGACGGAAAAGTCACCGGTCTGGCAAAGGGAGTCACAACTTGCATCATGCTGAGGTTCAGGCGCAGCCTGGGCTGAAGCA
>CAZYDY010000075.1:0-1363 GCA_964646245.1 uncultured Sphaerobacteraceae bacterium | reverse complement strand
GAGATGCTTCGGTCTTGCCCTATGGCCTCGACTCTCAGCATGACGTCTGATCACTACACCGTTGCCTGCACACCCGACTTCCCGCGGTTTGCTTCATAGCGGGCCCGGAGCTGGCCGCAAGCTGCGTCGATCTCCACACCGCGTGAGTAGCGCACCGTGGTTGGTACGCCGTGGCTTTCCACGATTTCGGCAAAGCGATCGATCATCTGCACATTCGGTCGCTCGAAATCCAGCACTTCCACCGGATTGAACGGAATCACGTTTACGTGGCAGAGGCGTCCGCGAAGGAGTCGGCCGAGTTCATTGGCCACTTCGTCGCTGTTGTTAATGCCGTTCATGAGTGCGTACTCGAAACTGATGCGTCGACCGGTTTTGGCGATGTATCGATCGCATGCAGCGAGGAGATCCTCTACTGGCCAGCGTTTGTTGATCGGCACCAGTTCGCCGCGGATGTCGTTGTTTGGTGCGTGGAGGCTTACGGCCAGGTTGACCTGCAGTGGCTCTTCGGCCAGGGCATCGATACGGGGCACGATGCCGGAGGTGCTGATGGTGATACGGCGGGCACCGAAGTTGAGACCACGCGGATCATGGATGATGTTGATGAACTTCATCGTCTCCTTGTAGTTCTGGAGTGGCTCGCCCATTCCCATCATTACCAGGTTGGTGAGATTGCGATTGAGTTTCTTCGCCTGGCGGGCGGCATCAATCGTCTGCTGCACCATCTCGCCCGCGGTGAGGCTACGGGTGAGTCCTCCCAGGCCGGTGGCACAGAAGGCACACCCGACTGCGCAACCCACCTGGCAGCTTACGCAGACCGTGGCACGATCCGGATAGAGCATGAGGACTGTCTCTACCACCTGGCCATCGAAGGTCTCGTACAAGAGCTTGTAGGTGTCTCCGTTATCGGTCACCTTCTGATCAACCAGCTTCATGGTGGCGAACGGAAGGGAATCCTCCAGCTTATCCTGCAAGGTGGTGGGGATATTCTTCATATCTCCCCATGATGTTACGAAGTGCTCGTAGGCCCAGTTGTACATCTGTTTGGAACGGAAGGCCGGTGTATCGAGCTCGGCGAGCTTCTCGCTGAGTTCCTCAACAGAGTAGTCATAGAACCCGAGAAGGCGCTGGCGGCGGGATACTGGCTTAATGGAAACAGGTTGGGATATTGAATCAGTCATGGAATTCTCGTGATGAAAGCGGGGAAGTGTCGACGGCTCGACAACTCCATTTTACCATTGCTGGACTACTGACCCGGAGCAGGCATTATGAACATCGATATCAACAGCGATCTTGGCGAGAGTTTCGGCGACTGGACGATGGGAAATGACCTCGACCTTTTGCAGCTTGTGAGCAGCGCCAATAT
>CAZYDY010000074.1:0-7851 GCA_964646245.1 uncultured Sphaerobacteraceae bacterium | reverse complement strand
TTCGTGATCGGCATGGGACCATGGGAAGAACACGAGTGCCATGCAGTCATCAGGCTTGATAATTGCTCTGATTTGGCTAGCCTGGAACATCTTGTGGCGGCGCAGAAACTTGCCTATCACGTTGCTATCGCGCGTGGAGTGGACCCCGATTTCCCCCGCAATCTTGCCAAGAGCGTCACAGTTCGATAATCGGATAGTACAATTGGGGCATGAAACAATCTCAACAGACATCCGATCCGGTCTTGCCGCCGATGATCGATACACACTGCCATCTGGATGATCACCAATTCTCGGGCGATCTTGATGAGGTGCTGCGTAACAGTCGCGAGGCGAATGTAACGCGGTGGATCCTGATCGGATACGATCCCGCACGCTGGGATAAAGCCATCCAACTGGCAAGCCAGCACGAAGGTATGTTCCATACAGTAGGAGTACATCCCTCCTGCGCCGATCAATGGGGTGAGGATGTTGCCGCTCGCCTCACCTCCGTTGCACGACAATCTGGCGCTGTGGGTATTGGCGAGGCAGGTCTGGATTTCTACCGGGACAATGCTTCACTCGAGGTTCAGGCGGCGGCATTCAACGGACAACTCGATATCGCGATGAACCTTAACCTGCCGGTTGTCATCCACATGCGCGATGCAGAGACGGAAATGCTGGAACTTCTGCGGTCTCGAAACCAGCTACCGACGTTGGTGTTCCATTCGTTCGATGGCACCGGGAACCTCATGGATTTCATCATCGAAACCGGCAGTTATGTCGGCATCGGGGGGCTGGCAACGAGGCAGAAGTCGGATATGCTGAGAGAACACCTAAAACGCATACCGATGGAACGGATTTTGCTTGAAACAGATTCGCCATACCTGGTACCGGCGAGACAAAAGGATCGGAGAAATCAACCGGCGCAGATCGCAACAATTGCGTCGATGATGTCTGCTCACTTCAATACAACTCCGGAACTGTTGGCCGAGGTAACGACTGTAAACGCAGAACGCGTGTTTGGATTAGGACATGGGTAACGGTGCAGACGACACAGTTGTCGTGCTGGCTTCAACGAATATAGGGAAATTACGAGAGCTCCAGGCGATTTTGGGGGACTCCGTAAAAGTGGTTTCCGCAAAGGATCTGGGTGTCACCATGCCGGAGGAAACCGAAATCACCTTCGCCGGCAATGCTGCACTTAAGTCCAAAGCGGCCTTTGATCAAACCGGCCATATTAGCCTTGCGGACGACAGCGGGCTCGAAGTGGATGCCCTGGATGGACGTCCAGGTGTGTACTCCGCTCGATACGCCGGTGAGAATGCTTCAGACCCGGAGAACAACCAGAAACTTCTTCACGAAATGCGAGATGTGCCGGATGGTCTCCGTTCGGCTCGATTCCGCAGCGCAATCGCGATATCGATGGAATCCGGAGACCCTCTCATCTTCGAGGGAACAGTAGAGGGCACGATTGGGTTCGAGGAAATCGGTACCAACGGCTTTGGGTACGATCCCCTCTTTCGACTGCCAAACGGCCGATCTTTCGCTGATTTATCGTCAGATGAGAAGAACGAGATCAGCCATCGCGGCGTCGCCATGAAGAAGGCACTTCCGGTATTGCTCGACTATATCCACGGAAAGGAGGGCAAAGATTGATCCTCACTCCCGATATTCTGCGACCACAAGAGGAACTGGACTTCGGCTTCCCGAGTGTGCGCAAATGGCAAACCGACACGCATCACAAGGGACTGTTGCCACTAATTGGAATAGCAGGTACGCGCGGCAAAAGTACCGTTGTACGGTTGATTGAAGCAGTATTACAGCATCTTCGATTCCGCATGGCCACGTGGACTGATGTGGGTGTACAGGTTAATGGACGAACACAGCATGCCGAGCTTGCTGGTTGGGGACGAGCAATCACCCGACTTGCGGAGCATCGCCTGGATATTGGCTTACAGGAACTCGATTGGGCTGCGGTGAATGTTGCTGGCTTGCCGACGGAAATGTATCCGGTCATGGTGCATACCGGTCTGCGGGAATATATGGAATCACACGATTTCTCCAGCAGACTTAATCTCGGTCTTGGCGGGACGTTGAAATGCGTTGCAGCCACGCATCACGATGGGATCATCGTGGCAAACGGCGACGATCATTTTGTCCTGAACTCCCTGCAGGATACCGATGCCTCGGTCATCCTGGTCTCCCAATCTCGAGAAACTCCAAATCTCAAACGCCATCTGGAAAATGAAGGGCTTGGCGTTTGGGTGGAGAATGGCGATGTCTGGTTGGGCTCACAGAAAAGCGCCAGCCGATTGGGAAGTGTGAAACGGTTCCCGCTCACTTTCGATGGCGAGGCGTCGTTCAATATCAAGAACATCATGCTCGCGGCGGGAACCCTCCACGCTATCGGCGTTAATATCCACACAATCAGGGAAGTGTTTAGTACATTCCGCGCTGCGTGGGATATCTTGCCTGCATCAATGAACCTCTACACACACAATGATGCGAAAGTTGTCATCGACCAGCTGGCACCGTCCTGGATTCTCAAAGATGTCCTCAGGGTCCTCAACCCAAAAAGCAATCGTCGCCAGATAACTGTCCTGGGCGATCTCTCGTGGATTGAACAAGACGAAGTCTATGAGGTCGGCAAACTCTTGGGGAAATACGGCGGCGTCATCGTGCTCCATGGAGAAAACGATCCCGACCGCCTCGCGAACTTCAAGCGAGGTTTGAGCAGCAATCCATTGCCGCCACTTCTTAGCAGGCTTCCTACCGAGAGGCGCGCGATTAACCGCGCCTTCAAGGGCCTGCGGGCAAAAGATGTGCTGATCATCCTTACCACAAGGGATTCCGGAGCGGCGCACCGTGCGGTGCGCCGCCACATCAGGAAGCAAGAATCAGTTCGTTAGACGAGCTTTTGGAGATGCTAGGAACGGCTTGGGTTACCTTTATGGGATATGTCGCCTATGCGGGATTGAGAACTCGCATACGCACTGAAGACTGACCCGTCAGGTTTTCGACAGCCTCCACAAACGCCGGCGACCACTCAACCTTGATGCTGCGCGACTTGAACGGACGCATCTCCCCTTTCAGGTACACCTGAAGCTCAAGCGGATGATCCCCTTCGAAATCACGCATGATATCCGCTATTTGCTGAAGCTTCTGCACGTCGTCCCACTGCTCACCCGTCAGCTGTACATCGATCACGACCGTCTCCACCACCGGTGGAGCATCCACGATCCCTGGCAAGTTACGAGAGATTGCGTCGACCAGCATCTGTGTCTGGTCACCACGCTCTTCGATCTTGCCTTCGAACACGAGGATTTCATCCGGAATCAGCAGATCGTTGAACTGGTCGTACTTGGCAGGGAATACAACAGCCTCCATGCTCCCGGTAAGATCTTCAATCTCCAGGACCGCCATGGACTTGTTCTTCTTGGTTGTGACCCGGCGAATACCCTTGATCATGCCAATGACTCTCGCCGACTGACTGGAGTTCATCTTGTGCACCAGGGATATCTCGTGATACCCGCTAGGATGTACGGCGCCAACCACTTCCCTGATGGGATGGCTACTGAGGTAAAGCCCCAGCACTTCCCTTTCCCATTCGAGAATCTGCTTTTGGTCGGCCGGTTCTACGTCCGGTAGCTGCGATCCTGTCGCCTCCAGCGGATCCTCCACAATCAGTTGGCCAAACATGTCCATCTGTCCACGGCTCCGTGCCTTCTGTCGCTTTTGGGCGGACGCAGCGAGTGGCTCGAGAGCCACCAGAACCTGCGCTCGATGGCCGTACTCGTCCATGACGCCGGCTTTTACCAGCGCTTCGATCAGGCGCTTGTTGCCAGAAGACCAGTCGATAGCATCACAGAACGCATCCAGCGTCGGGAAGTGGCGATCATCGCGTTCGTTGCGCGCGTTGATCACTGTCTGCAGTGCCGCTCGCCCCACACCCTTCACCGCACCAAGACCGAAGCGCACGGCTTCGGTGCCGTCTTCCAGCTTCTCAACCACGAAGTCGACTTCGCTCTTGTTGAGGTCGGGTGGCAATACTGGAATACCAGCCTTGATGCACTCGGCGACATTGGTGACGGTCTTCTCTGACGAGTCGATTTCCGTACTCATCAACGCCGCCATAAACTGTGCCGGGAAGTGTGCTTTCATGTACGCCGTTTGCGCGGCGATCACACCGTAGGCAGCACTATGCGACTTCACGAAACCGTAGCCGGCGAACCGCTCGATCGCGTCCCAGACCTTATTGGCATCTTTTTTGGTCACGCCGTTCTTCTCGGCGCCCTGCACAAAGAGGTCCTTGTACTCCGCCATAACAGCAGGGAGCTTCTTACCCATCGCCTTGCGGAGTCCATCGGCCTCCGCCATGGAGAAGCCGGCCAACACGTTGGCCATTTGCATCACCTGCTCCTGATAGAGGGCAACGCCATACGTCTCCTGCAGCACTTCTTCCAGCAACGGATGCGGGTATTCGATTTCAAGGCGACCATGCTTTCGCCCGATATAGTCCGGCGCCAGCTCCATCGGACCCGGTCGAATGAGCGCCATAAGGGCGATGATGTCATCAAACGTTTCCGGTTTTACATCCACGGTCATGCGGGTGGTCATGCCACCTTCCAACTGGAACACGCCGAATGTCTCACCACGCTGCAAGAGCTCGAACGCCTTCTCGTCTTCCATTGGAATTGTTTCCATGGTGATGTCAGAGCCGGTTTTCTGCGCCAGGTCCACAGCCCTACCAAGGACCGTCAGGGTCCTCAGGCCAAGGAAGTCCATCTTCAGCAGGCCGAGTTCTTCCAGGTGACCCATCGTCCATTGGGTGGTGACATCGGTTCGCCCCTTGCCAGTTAGCTGCAAAGGCACGTGTTCTACCAATGGATCACGAGAGATCACAACACCTGCGGCGTGTTTACCGGGGTGACGAGAAAGTCCTTCCACCTTGCGGGCGGTATCAATCAACTCCCTGACCATGGGCTCATTCTTATAGGCGGCCGCGAACTCGGGCACTTCTTCAAGCGTCTTGTCGATCGTCGCCTTCGGATCGGTTGGCACCATCCCGGCAATCCGAACTGCCTCGGAGATCGGAATCTCCATTGCTCGGGCGCAATCCTTGATCGCAGCCTTGGCCTTCAGCGTTCCAAACGTACCAATGCCGGCCACCCGTTCCTCGCCATACTTCTCGACGACGTAATCAATGACTTCCTGTCGGCGGTCATCTGCGAAGTCGATATCGATATCCGGCATCGAAATACGGCTTGGATTGAGGAATCGCTCGAACATCAGGTTGTGCTTGAGAGGATCGAGCCCGGTGATATCGAGTGAGTACGTGACGATGCTACTGGCAGCGGAACCACGGCCCGGGCCAACGAGAATACCGTTCTCTTTGGCGAACTTCACGAAGTCCCAGACAATCAGGAAGTAATCTGTGAAGCCCATATTGGCGATAACGCCGAGCTCGTAATCCAGTCTCTCCCCGATGGCACCATCAAGAGTGCCGTACTTTCGCATAACACCATCTGTACAGAGTGTGCGCAAGTAATCCTCTGAAGGAATGTGCTCGGGGGTTTCGAATACCGGCAGGTGATACTCACCGAAATCCAGCTTCACGTTGCACATCTCAGCGATGCGCATGGTGTTCTTGAGAGCGTCCAGATGATCAGGGAACAGTAGCTCCATCTCTTCAGGACTCTTCAGATAGAACTGATCGGTTTCGTGCTTGAGTCGCTTTGGATCATTGATGTTGGTGTTGGTTCCCACGCAGATCAAAATGTCCTGCGCAGGCGCATCCTGTTGCAGGCAATAGTGCACGTCGTTCGTGGCAACCAGCGGCAGATCCAGCTTCTTTGATAGCTCAATCATTGCCCGATTGGTCATATGCTGTTCGGCGAGTCCGTGATCCTGCAATTCAATGTAGAAACGTTCCTTGCCAAAAATCTCGCCCAACGTGGAGGCGTACTCATACGCCTTGTTCGGCTGGTCATGCAGGAAGTTGTTCGCCACCGGTCCACCGAGGCAGGCAGATGTGGCGATGATTCCCTCACTGTATTTCTGCAACATCTCCAGGTCTACGCGGGGTCGGTAGTAGAAGCCATGCAGCGCGGCTTCGCTGGCGAGCTTGATGAGATTGCGGTAGCCAACATTGTTCTCAGCCAGGAGAAGCAGGTGATACATCTTGCGATTCTGCGAATTGGCCGGCCCTTCAGATAGATAGGCTTCCATTCCCATAATCGGGTTCATACCCGCTGAAGATGCCGCCTTATACCAATCCATAGATCCGTACATCACACCGTGATCAGTCACTGCCATGTTGTTCATGCCCATTTCCTGGGCTTTGGCGATGTAGTCGTTCACGCGTCCCATGCCATCAAGCAATGAGAATTCAGTGTGGAGATGGAGATGTGCAAACTCAGCCATTTGAAAGGAATCCTTAACGTAGCAACTCCGGAAACCCCTGGATCGGTTGGGGTCTCCGGAGCTGCGAATGACCTGTTATCTGGCTTCACGCTGGCGGGCGGGGACGCACCTGCGCGGACAACAGTTCAGTTTGCGGAGCATTAGGCTACGGAAACGTTGTCGTCCTTCAGCACGAGCCGCGCCTGATCCGCAATCACGCGGAGTACCTGGCGCATAGTCTGTCGGTAATCTTCGGGCATGGAGCTGCTCTGAAGCAAGGCCAAGACTTCCGTTATCTCGGGTTCGCTGGAAAGCAAGCTGGAAACCTCTTGCGGCAGGAACCCTGCCGAGGCCAGGAGCTCATCCTGCTGCTGTCGTTCGAGGTCGAGGGCGTCTGCCAGCTGCTGCACAGCATCGCGGGTTGGCGTGCGTGCGCCACTCTCCAGGCGACTCACATAACTGTGATCAAATCCGGCACGCTCTGCCAGCTTGCTCTGGGATACCCGTCGTGCTTCGCGATAACGCTTGAGCGTGACGCCGAACTGTGCATTTGCCTGCATGAGAAACCCCACCTTTTATGTGCCAACCCGGCACGCTAATTCCCTGGACTTCTGCCCGCCTTGCCGCTTGGTCACGACTTGCGAGTAGCGATGTCTCGATACTACAACCTGGTTGCCAAGGTGTCAATAGCTGCGTACGTACAATCCACAGAAACAACACAGGCACTGCCGAGATGCGCGCCCCTGGCCACTCGCTGACACTGAAGCTGTCACGTTTATCACACCACTGTTGTTAGCTGTCACTTCACTGCCATTACTGTGGATTTGGTGGGGATTGACGAGGGTGTCACCACAAGGATTCGGGATACACAGGCCGCCTGAGGGCTTCTGGCGATTGGTATACTCATGGAGGACACACGGTTCGTGTCGATGCTGTTGTCGTTACTCCAGGCAACAGCCCCACCCATGAGAGGAATTCACTTTTGACCACAGTCGAGACCCGAGTACTTAAGGGAGCGTCTCCTGCCGGAATGCTCAAACAGACCATCGCGAACGCCAAAGACCTCTATCGGGATGTCCGTGGCCAAGGGGCCATACTCGCGACTGTTCTCGTTGGAAAGGACCCGGCCGCACTGGCGTATCGAGCCTCAATCGTGAGAACGTTCAAAAGGGTGGAAATTGAGCATCGCAAGGTGGAGCTCGACGAGGGGATCTCCAACGCCGAACTCAGGGCCACACTGGCGGACCTCAACAACGACGAAAACATCACCGGCATTCTGGTGTTGATGCCCTTGCCGGATCAACTGGATCCTCATGTTGTTTTGGAGACACTATCTCCAATGAAGGATGTAGATGGCATTACACCGGTTAATTCCGGTCGCCTTCATCTCGGATTGCCGAGCCTGAAGCCGAGCACACCCGCGGGCGGCCTGGAGCTGCTGCGCTATTACGGAGTCGACCTGGAAGGTGC
>CAZYDY010000073.1:0-7880 GCA_964646245.1 uncultured Sphaerobacteraceae bacterium | reverse complement strand
GATGAAAGCGAAGTCCGGGAGTTCTACCCGTCTGCCCTTGCGGAGGCGAGGGGAGACTCGATCCTCGTCGAGACATTCGTTCCTGGTAAGGACTATCGCATTCTTGTTGTTAACAACAACGTTGTGGCGGTATCCGAACGGGTTCCCGCGCATGTGGTCGGAGATGGGAAACACACCGTTGAGGAACTTATTGAGATCACGAACTCCGATCCCCGACGCGGTGTTGGTCACGAGAAGATCCTCACCCGTATCAACGTAGATGCGCAAACAATGGAAGTTCTCGAGCGCGATAATCGCACGCTCGAAACAGTGCCAGATGTAGGGGAGTTCGTTCAACTCAAACTCACAGGTAACATGAGCACTGGTGGTACCGCCATCGATCGAACGGACGATATTCATCCAGATAACATCGAGATCGCGCGCCAGGCAGCAATGGTGGTGGGGCTGGATATCGCAGGTATCGACTTCATCACGGAAGACATCGCAGAATCTGCCCGGGACAAGGGTGGGGCCATTGTGGAAGTAAACGCGGGCCCCGGGTTCCGCATGCACACAAACCCGACGGAAGGGCATCCACGCCATGTTGGGCGAGCTGTGGTGGATATGATGTTCCCACGCAGCCAGGACACGCGTGTGCCGATCATTGCTGTAACCGGGACGAATGGGAAAACAACCACATCCCGCATGATCGCCCACATTATGAAGGTGAGCGGCCGCACGGTGGGTCTTACCACCACCGATGGTATTTACATCGATGGCACCCAGATTCTCG
Organism: uncultured Sphaerobacteraceae bacterium; assembly: GCA_964646245.1. Classification (GTDB taxonomy): domain Bacteria; phylum Chloroflexota; class Chloroflexia; order Thermomicrobiales; family UBA6265; genus UBA6265. The sequence goes on along the minus strand of CAZYDY010000073.1, from coordinate 7,108 downwards.
CGGGTGATATGAGTGGTCCTACCAGTGCGCGGATGGTGCTGAAGAACCCGACCATTGACTATGCAGTGCTCGAAACTGCCCGTGGCGGAATCCTGAGATCCGGTCTCGGGTTCGACCGATGTAACGTCGGTGTGGTCACCAATATCGCTGCCGATCATCTGGGGTTGAAGGGCGTAGACACACTCTCTGAGCTCGCCAAGGTGAAAGAGGTGGTTGTAGCAAACGTCCTGCGAGATGGCGTGAGCGTGCTGAATGCCGACAACGAGTACACCGTTGGCATGACCCGAATCGCCCGTGGCGAGATCATCTTCTTCAGCATGAATGAAGAGAATCCGGTGATCCGCGAACACATCCGGGCCAAGGGGCGCGCTGTCGTGCTGCGCCAGACCCGTCAGGGCGAGATGATCACGATCATAGAGAACCGACGTGAGACATCCCTTGTGCTGGCATCCCAGATACCGGCGACGATGGAAGGGCGGATCCGCGTCAACATCGAGAATGCAATGGCCGCTGCTGCAGCAGCGCTTGCAGACGATGTGAACCTGGATTACATCCGACTTGGGCTGCGTACATTCAGTAACAGCTTTACCAATACCCCGGGTCGATTCAATATGCTCGATCTCGGTACGCGGCGCATCCTGATGGATTACAGCCACAATGTGGCTGGCCTGGAATCCATTGCTGATTTCGTCAGCCGTATGGAAGCCGAGCGCACCGTGGCGGTGATCAGCCTGCCAGGCGACCGCTCGAATGCCGATATGGCGGCTTTCGGAGAGCTTGCCGGTAAAACCTTCGACAAGATCATCATCCGTGAGGATGACAACACACGAGGTCGGGCTCGCGGCGAAATCGCCGACTTGCTTCGGGAAGCCGTAATCGGTGGTGGCAAGGATCCGGCAGATGTCGAGATCGTGCTTGATGAGCTGGAAGCGGCGCAGCACGCGGTTGACCAATCCCAAAAGGGTGACCTTGTGGTGCTGTTGATCGACAAGCCAGTACAGGTGTGGGAGCAACTAACGGGCGAGAAGCCTACGTAGTCCCACGCGTGAAAGCAGCAATGCGACTTGTGCGCGGAGAAGCCCAGGATTACCCCGAGTGATCCTGGGCATCTTCTTCAATATCTGTCAGCTTTGAACCCAGCCTCGGTACCATCCGGATGGCACCAATAGCCGCGAGGATTGTGCCGACCCCGCCGATGACAACGGCAGCGGCTGGGCCCATGCTGCTTGCCATGGCTCCAGCGCGGAACTCGCCAAGCTGTGGACCTCCCATCGCGAACATCGAGTGGGCACTGGCGATTCGGCCACGGTAATTGTCTGGAGTCACAAGGTTACGGATCGTGTGACGCAGTGCCATAGAGATTGAATCCGCTGCACCGGTTCCGGCCATGAACAGCATCGCCAGCCAGAGGGTGGGGCTCATGCCGAACCCAACGATGCAGAGCCCGTATGCGATCACACACGCAACCATACCGAGGCCAGGTCGTGCGGGCATTCTCATCAGTCCAAAGATGAGGCTACCAATCACTGCCCCGGCTGCAGGTGCACTGAGCATCAGGCCAAGCGTATTGGCGCCGCCACCGAAGATCTCCTCGGCGAAAATCGGGAGCAGGTTCGTAAACGCACCGAAGAAGGTGGCGATGAAGTCAAGTCCCATAACGGCCAGCAGAATCGGCGTTTGCCACAGGAACACGAAGCCGGCCTTGATCGCACCGATGCCACGTTCGGCAGGGATGTGTATCTCCAGTTTCGTTCGGATCGCGAGGGCGGCAGCGATCACCGCCAGGAAGCCGATAGCGTTGATTCCATAGGTCAGGGCGAGGGATGTTTGGGCGATCATCACACCGCCAATGGCCGGGCCCACGACCATCGCAGCCTGCATCGCGAGGTTGGCCATGGTTGCCGCTCCTGCAATCTCGTTCCGCGGCACAAGGTTTGGGATGAGTGCCTGCCGTGCTGGCCCGGCAAGCGAGTTTATTGCTGAAGAAGCGAACGTGACGCCATACATCACGATCAGGGAATCGTAGCCACCAAGGGTGGCGAACACGAGTGCCGCAGAGGTGAGCATGAGCGCGATGTGGGTGTACACGAGAATCATGCGGCGATCGTACTGATCGGCGATGACACCACCCAGCAGTCCGAAGATGATCACCGGAGCAAAGCGGGCGAGTCCCAGGGCTCCGAGGGCGAGGGCATCACCTGTGAGCTCGTACACATGCCAGGTTATCGCCATGCGCTGGATTTGCCAGCCAAGTACAGATAACGTATCCGCAAGCCAAAGCTTGCGGAAATCCAGGTGTCTGAGGGTGGAGAACGCGTTTCTGGAGGACAAGTAGAGTTACCCCATGCGAGCAGCACAACCTTCAGATTCTTCCATAGCTGGGTGCTTCGGTCAAAGCCGACCAGGTATCGCGTATGCTAGTTGACTGACAGAGGAAATGTACTCACCAGGAGCACCGAATGACACAGGAAAAACCATCGCTGGCCGGAGCGCTGAGCCGCGAACAGCTCACAGATCTCATCACGGGCGATCGACCACTTGTTACCGAGTACATCGATCTCGAGAACCAGGTGCAACCGAACGGAATTGATCTCACGCTACGCGAGGTTGCCCGCCACGAGGGCCAGGGAGCGATCGGTATCGACAAGGCTGATCGTGTGTTGCCGGAGCTGGTTCCACTTGAGTTCGATGCGGATGGATGGCTCTCGCTTGAACCGGGTATCTATCACATTGTCTACAACGAAGTTGTGGATATCCCGAAGAACCTGATGGCGCTCGGACGTCCCCGCAGCAGCCTGAATCGCTGCGGCGTCACGATCTACACAGCGGTGTGGGATGCTGGCTACAACGGCCGTTCCACCAGCATGATGGAGGTCAGCAATCCGGCCGGGTTCCGCGTACAAAAGGATTCCCGCGTGATGCAGCTGGTGTTCTTCGGAATGAGCGAAGCGACCGCGGATGGTTACCGCGGCCGCTATCAGGGCGAAAATATAGGGTGACGCTAGTCGTTTCGGCGGGCGTAGCGAGGTCGGGCTGGCTGCGCTCCCGGTACTGATGCCTGGTTGCGACGTACTGTGCGTTCTTCCTGATACGCGCATCCGGGCGTGGGGCAGAAGTAGATCAGGGTATACTCGCTACCAGACTGGTCGTGGAACCTGGTAGGACGGCCTATCTTACCGCGCATGCGCATCTCGGTTTCGTGATCCGGACAAACCGGAGTCTCCGAAGATTTGCTTCTTTTGCCGGTTAGTCTTTCAATCAATGTTGGCATGCGATCACCCCTGCATCCTTAAACCCGAACAATCTATCTTCAAAGTATACGAGAGAAACACATGGATGACCGCGATCAGCAAGAACTGATGCAACACAACGAAACAGAAGCCCAGCACGACGAGCTGGAGCCAACCCCCGCACCGATTCAGGACATTGAGATGTTCTCGAACCTGCGTGATGTGGTGCGAAGCCATTACCTCTGGAAATGGGAGCCCACAGACAAGGACTCCCGGGCGTACATCAAGGAACTTACCACCCAGGTAATGCACGATCCTCAGTTCCGTTTGGTAGGCGATATTGAGGTCGTCGAGCACGTCTTTGAGATCACGCTATGGCTTGAAGAGACGATGGCGTTCTCGCTTGCCAGTGTCGATATCATGGTGCTGGATGCTCTCCAGATCGATTTCAGCCGCTGCGCAGTGATGGCGCGAGAGCTGACCAACCTGGGACTTGAGTACCATCTGTTGACATTCGGAGAGGGCAGGGCCCAGCAGTTCCGAATCAACATTGTTGGCCCGAGAATGCAGCAGATACGAGACCTCGGTACGCTGGTGACACCAGCGGTCGATACGTTCAGCGCATAACAGACCGGTCGTAATTGTTGGAAACAGTCTTGCCAAAGAGACTATACTTTCCTTAGTCGTGCTAGACGGGGAGTTAGCGGTGCCCTAAACCCGCAATCCGCTCTAGCGGGGTTGAATTCCCTCTCGAGGCGCGGTCTTTCAGGACTGTTCCGGTACGGGGTGATGAACATTGGGTCTCACACGGCGGGGAACTGTGAATCAGGTCAGGACCGGAAGGTAGCAGCCTTAAGCAGCACTCTTCGGGTGATGTGAGGATTCCTGGTGGGAGCTCACGACCGGAGGCAAGCTGGGGGATTAGTGTCGACAGAGGGTGCACGGCTAACCTGTGAAAACGATGAACGGCGGAGTCATTTGACTCCGCCGTTTGTGTGTTTGGTATCAGGCCCGGGCAGCGCCCCGTTTGCGGGTTGGCTTCGCAGCTCGCCGTTGTCGCAAGCGTTCGTCGTTGATGCGACGTTGCTGTCGATCTGCAGGGGCAGAGTAGACGAGCCAACCGATTGCGGCGATCAGGGCAATCCAGGTCAGCACGATCCAGATTGGCCGACCCAACGTTGCCGGGTCGATCTGCAGCAGGCGAATGATTCCGAAGAGGAACCCCGCGCCGCAAATCCAGCCCACGATGGTGCAGGCTTTCACCACAAACTTGTTGGTGTGCTTTCTCCCAAATGGCGGGAGGGATGGACGGGTTGAGATCACAGCCGTGGCCACGATGCCGATGGCGAACACAGCCAGGCTGAGCAATGCCAGCCAGTGGTTCGCGTCATCGACAGTGGGGCGTTCAAATAACCAGCCCATGGTTTACGCGTTTCCGAAGATAAGGGCGCGCTTCACCTGCTCGATAGCCTCCGTCACCTTGATGTCGCGTGGGCAGGCATCGGTGCAGTTGAAGACCGTGCGGCAGCGCCACACACCGGTTCCCTTGTTGAGAATCTGGAGTCGCTCGGCGCCGGCAGTATCGCGGCTATCGAAGATGAATCGATGTGCGTTGACGATTGCGGCAGGGCCGACGAAGTCATCACTCATCCAGGTTACCGGGCAGCTGGTGGTGCAGGCAGCGCAAAGGATGCACTTGGTGGTGTCATCAAATACATGGCGGTCGGCCGGGCTCTGCAAGCGTTCACCATGTGCTGGTGTTTCATCGGCAATCAGGTACGGCTTTACGGACTTGTACTGATCGAAGAACTTGTCCATATCGACCAGCAGGTCTTTCTCGACCCGGAAGCCCATCAGCGGCTCGAGGGTGACGCGCTTGCCGACGTCCTGCATCAAAATCTTGCAGGCGAGCCGGTTGCGGCCGTTGATGCGCATGGCATCGGATCCACAAATACCGTGTCCGCAGGAGCGACGATAGGTCAGCGTGCCGTCCTGATACCACTTCACCTGGTTCAGGGCATCGAGCACGCGATCCTGGGGCTCGACGGTTACCTGGTATTCCTCGAAATGCGCCTTGCGATCCTCTTCTGGGTTGAATCGCTTGATTCGCAGTGTGACTTCCATGCGTGTACCTCTCCCTGGCTCACCCGATGTATGTTTCTTATACGATTGTAAAGCAGAATGCCTGCGAGTTGGGCGTTAATCCGGCGGTTGTGGCTGCAGTCATTCCCGGTTTCGGCAGAATCCGTACGCCCGAGGACCAACTTCGGGCTGCCCGCGGATCAACCGCGGGCTATTCCCATACAGATTTCCTAGTACTTGCGTTCCATCGGCTGGAACTTGGTGATCCTTACCGGCTTCTTCTCAAGGCGCAAGGAGTCGTCACTCTCGAGGTAGATCATGGAGTGTGCCAACCAGTTCTCGTCGTCCCGGGCTTCGAAATCGCCACGATAGTGGGCGCCACGGCTCTCCTTGCGGGCAAGTGCTCCGTTGATGATTGGGGCACAGAGATCGAGCATATTGCCGAGCTCCAGCGCTTCAAGCAGCTCCAGGTTGTATGTGGAGCCCTTGTCCATGATCGAGATGTTCTTGTAGCTCTCCCGCAGTTCAGAGATCCGGGTCTCGGCTTCGGTGAGCAGTTTCTCGTCACGATAGACGGAAACGTTGTCCATCATGATGTCCTGCATGGCCTGGCGCAGATCGGCAACGCTCTCGCCCTTGTCTCGCGACTTGAGTTCTGCGATTTGCTCGCGGGCGAACTCTTCCGGGTCCGAGGGGAGGTCGACAAACTCCAGGGTCTTGATATCTTCCAGCATCTGCTTGCCAGCGCGGCGACCGAACACCACCAGGTCCACCAGGGAGTTCGTGCCGAGGCGGTTGGCTCCGTGTACGGAGACGCAAGCGGATTCACCAGCAGAGTAGAAGCCGGGCACCACGGTGTTGTTGATATCGCGGATCACCTGGGCATCAACATTCGTTGGCAGGCCGCCCATCGCGTAGTGCGCGGTTGGTTGAATCGGCACACCTTCCTCCTTCGGTTCCACACCCAGGTAGGTGCGGGCGAAGTCGGTGATATCCGGCAGTTTCTCGTCGATGACTTCCGGTGGCAGGTGGGTGACATCGAGCAGGACGTAATCCTTGTTCGGGCCGACTCCACGGCCTTCCTGGATCTCCTGCCAAATGAAGCGACTCATCATGTCGCGTGGTGCGAGGTCCTTCATGGTGGGGGCGTAGCGGGCGGCAAACGCCTCGCCTTCGCTGTTGCGCACCACAGCGCCTTCACCACGGGCTGCTTCGGAGAGCAGCACACCCAGCTTGTAAATACCGGTTGGATGGAACTGGAACATCTCCATATCCATCAGCGGGATGCCACGGCGGTACGGAATGGCGACACCATCGCCGGTGCCAGCGAGGGCATTGGAGGTGACGCGGTAAACGCGACCGAATCCACCAGATGCAATCAGTACGGTTTTGGCGTGAATGGTGTGGAGTTCACCTGTTTTGACTTCGTAGGTCACCACACCACAGCACTGGCCGTCATCCGTGAACAGCACATCCACCAGGTGATGCTCATCGAAGAAGTTGAGGTTGTTCTTGATTCCCTGCTGGTACAGCGTCTGGATGATCATGTGGCCGGTGCGGTCGGCAGCGTAGCAGGCGCGCTTTACCGGACCTTCGCCGTGGTGATGGCTATGGCCACCAAACCGGCGCTGGTCGATCTTTCCATCAGGTGTGCGGTTGAATGGAAGGCCCATGTGCTCCAGCTCGTACACGGCGTCGATTGCCTCGCGCGCCAGCACTTCCGCTGCGTCCTGATCCACCAGGTAGTCACCGCCCTTGACGGTGTCGTACATGTGCCATTCCCAGTGGTCTTCCTC
>CAZYDY010000072.1:0-7925 GCA_964646245.1 uncultured Sphaerobacteraceae bacterium | reverse complement strand
GATACGGGATTGGCAAAGAGTTGGCCAAACATCTGCTCGGCACCGGAGTTGGCAATCCGCACTTCCTGGCTGGCGGCGTCTACCAACAATACGGCCTGCGGCATTTGATCAATTACATTGACGAGACGTTCATTGGCGGCCTCGATCTGCTCGAAGAGCTGTGCCACCTCAATGCCCTGGGCGTATTGCCTGCCCCATACAGAGGCAAACAATCGGTCTGACTGATTGAGCACGTAGCGATCATTAATGCAGAGATAGGCAATGCCCACGCGTTCACCGCGAATTCGTAGTGGAATAACCAGCACAGACTGCGCCCCGGCCATACACTGCGTGATTGCTTCCGGAGCCTGCATATCGCCGCCATCCACAACCAGGGGCTGGTTACGATCAAGCGCTTCATGCGCGAAGACAAATGATTCCAGCGTATAGCCATCCGGATCAAAATCTGAAGAATCGGCATTGTGCGTTGCGCGCAAAATAAGTCGGTCGGTATCGTCCAGAAGCCAGAGCACACCAGATTCGGCCTTGAACTCCCGTGCGATTCGCTCAATGGCAAAGGCGGTCATCTTGTCCAGGTTGAGCGCGGACGTGTTGTCGTTTATTTCCATCACGATATCCGCAATCATGCGGGATCGCCGAACAGCGTTTTCGAGATGCTGGGTGTAGTTGGAATCCGGGATCTCACGCAGATCGGTGAGATCAAGCGAGAGCATAACGGCTCCGCTAAATTCTCCATCGATCATTAATGGCCGGGCGTTTTGCAGGATGTAACGATAATCGCCCTCACCCCGTTCAACGATGAGCCTCTCCTCGAAGACCTCTTCGCCGCGCATGGCACGCATGATCGGAAGGTCGTCAAGCTCCAGCGGATCGTTATTCAGGCTTTTCCACTCATTGTGCCGAATGTACTCTTCGATGGTTTGGCCGAGCGCAACGGCATCGCCTGAACGACCGAAGGTTTGCTGTTCGGAGACATTGACATGAATGAGTTTGCCATCTCGATCAAATGCAGCGACAGCAGAGCGAGCAACGTCCAGAATTGCTTCCAGCTGCTTGCTTCGAATTTCAGGAAACTCAGACACTACGGCACTCCCTTAATGTACCTGGGTCAATAACCACGCTCTCGAATGGAGTCTCTCTTTGTATTATGCGTCAGAAACCTGTAAACGTCCGTCTTTTTCAACCACTTTGTCGTGCATTGCGCGCTGATAGGCCTCCATTCTCGCAAGGAGGTCCGGATTTCCAATAGCCAGTATCCGTATTGCGAGCAAGGCAGCGTTCGCAGAATTGCCAATAGCCACCGTGGCGACCGGAATTCCAGCGGGCATTTGTACGATGCTTAGTAGCGCATCAATTCCGCCAAGTGTTTTCATGGATTCAGCAACAACAGGTACGCCGATTACCGGCAGGGTGGTTGCACTTGCCACCATTCCTGGCAGGTGCGCAGCTCCACCGGCACCGGCAATGATGACGCCGATGTTGCTTTCGGCAGCCGTACGGGCAAAGGCCAGCATCTCATCCGGCGTGCGATGAGCGGAAAGAATCCGCACCTCAACCGCCACCTCGAATTGCCGGAGCGTATCAATTGCAGCCTGCATCGTCGGCAAGTCGGAATCGCTTCCCATAATCACCGCTACGGATTTTTGGCTCATTTGATCTTTTCTCCGGTGAGTTGCTGTACTGCCAACGAGGCACGCTGACGAGATTCATCTCGCTCGTTTCCGAGCACGGTGACATGGCCAAGCTTGCGACCGGGCCGTGCTTCCTTCCCATACAAGTGAATGTTGGCACCGCGAATATGCATGGCGACGGAAAGTGAATCAGATGGATCCGCGCCGTTTTGTGGACCGAGAATATTTTCGGTCGCAATTACCGGCGATGTTAGCGTTGTATCCCCCAGCGGAAGATCCAGGATCGCGCGAAGGTGCTGTTCAAACTGCGACGTTTGCGATCCTTCAATGGTCCAGTGACCGGAGTTGTGAGGACGTGGGGCCAGTTCGTTAATGAGCACCTTACCGTTGGAGACAAAGAACTCGATTGCCAATACACCCACCGGCTGTACATGCTCAACGATCTTGCGGGCCAGGCGCACAGCTTCTGCAACAATGCGGGGATCGGCTTTCACCGGCACCACCAGTTCGTTGCACATGCCATTGCGCTGTACGGTCTCAACGGGCTCCCAAATGGCGATATCACCATTCGGACGCCGGGCGGTCAGCACTGCCAGCTCCAGGTCGAGCGGAACCTTCTCTTCCACCAGCAATGTGAGGCCCGCGTTTTGCGCTTCGGCGACAATACCTGCCACCTCGCCCGGACCATCGATCATCCAGACTCCGCGGCCATCGTACCCGCCCCGGCTGGCCTTTAACACCACCGGCCAACCATGTTGCTGACCGAAGGCAATGACGTCGTCTGCTGTTTCGATCTCTGCCCAGGCAGGGATCGGGAGCCCGAGTTCACCGAGCTCGGTTCGTTGCCGTCGCTTGTTTTGCGCCAGGGCCATTGTTGCGGCACTCGGCCACACGGAAACACCTTCGGATTCCAGTTGGGCGAGGAACTCCGGATCAACGAGCTCGTGGTCGAAGGTGAGGACATCCACCCGCTCGGCCAGTTCGCGGACTTTGTCGGGATCGTCAGGGGAGCCAACCAGTACATCCGGTACAACCTTGGCTGCACCATCGGTTTCACTGGCAGCGAGCAGCACAAGCCTGATCTCCAGTGGAATAGCCGCCTGCGCCATCATGCGGGCAAGCTGGCCCGCACCGACGATTCCAACCGTTCGGGCTTGCGACATAAATATGCTCCTGTTAGCTACGCTTTTTGCGTGAACGCGTTGGGATCATTGACCTTCGCGCGGAAACGCTCGGCCACCTGGGCTTCCGCTTCCTGACGGGCGAGTTCGCCTTCTGTCTTGAGCGTTTCAACCAGGGCGGAGGTATCGGCCTGCAGTTGCGCGCCACTCTTTGGCGCCATCAACATACCGATCGTCGCCCCGAGGGTGGCCCCGAGTGCTGACCCTGCTGCGAATTTCATCAGTGTAGAGATTCCGCTTTTCATCGCCTACCCCTTCCTGCCAAACAGTCGCGCGAACAGTACCAGCCCCAGTGCAAATATGGCGGCAGCCAGGCCAGCCGTGGAGGCATCGACGGTGGTGGTGACATTGCCACCAGCCTTCACCGTTCCGCCCATCATCAGGAATGAATTAACATCTCCCTTGGCTTCAATGTGGCCGGCAGTGAGAATCCCGATGTTGGATGACTCGTTCATCTCGATCTGGTTGGCGACAGCAATACCAATTCGGCTTTCGCTCATGGATACGTCGGTCGCGTTTGCAATGACGGCTGAGCTCTGCTTCATCTCAACCTGGTCGGCATTCAGCGTGAGCACACCACTCTGCGTAAGCCTGGAGCTATCGGAGTGAATCTCGCGCGCACCGGAGTTCGTGAGAAAGCTCTTCTGGGCCTGTACGTAGTCCGCGCCAGAGCGCTCCATATTGACCTGAAGTGCATGGACTGAAGAGGCATCTTGCCCGAGCAACTGGGCGTCTGTTTGGCCGGCGAGGGCGGTTTCCTCCAGATTCGGAGTATACGTCTCGCCTCCTTCGTCGATAAACTGCCCACCCTGCTTCCGGGTTACCGTGTCGACGCTATGGTCGTCGTTCAAATCTACTGGTTCATTCATGTGAGGGTCCTTCCAGACGCGAGGCGACCAATGCGAGGATGCGATTACGCTTCGACAAGTCTACCAAATACGGCAATTTTCCCTATACCGCCTCTCGGGAGCGACGCAACATGAGGATGCCACCGACGATCCCGACAACGAGGAGCAACCAGTAATCGCGCACTCCCTGAGCGATGGCGAAGTATCCGCCAACCACTGCTGCGAGCAAAAGCGCCACCCCGATAACGAGGTCGGCAATGCGATAGTGGCCGGAGGAAATGCGTAATGAGGCGTGATTCTTCTTGGTCATCGTTGACTGGTTCCTTCACAATACCCGTACTAACGTATCCGATTTCGTGACTATGGGCTTTCACCTTGTCTGATTTAATTCCAAAACCCTTCGGCAGTGCGCACCGGGCAGGCAACTCACGAAGCCAGATGATCCAGGCTATCGAAGCCGGCGCAGACCTGCTGGAAACCGACATCTGGCTCCATAAGGGTCGGCTGGAACTTCGCCACAAGCAAACCCTTGGACCAATTCCCATTCTGTGGGAGAAGTGGTCGATTGCTCCTGGCTGGACCCCTCGATACACATTGCGCGAATTGTTGCATGATGCACCCGATGACATCCTGCTCTTCCTTGATTTTAAGGGCACAGAGATGGATTTGGGACCCGAAGTGCTGAAGGAGCTGCAACGAACCGCACCCGAGCGTGTGGTGGCTATCTGTGGTCGTAATTACCCGCAGTTGCAAACCATTGCCGATGAGCCGAACATTCTCTGCTTCTACTCGGTAGGCGATGAAGAAGAATGGCCGACCGCGCAGGATCTGATCGCCGCGAGTGACTATCCCGCGTTGAGTATTCACGCGTCACTGGCAACTCCGGATCGCATGTTGTGGATCAACAACCTCGGCGGGGTCGTTGTTTGCTGGGATGTGCACTCGGAAGAACAGATGCGTGAACTCCGGGAGCTGGGTGTCGATGGATTCACGACAGACAACCCGGAGTTGCTCACGACGATTCGAGAAATGCGAGAGCGCTAATCGTCCTTGTTTCGCGCCAGGCGCATGCCGTTCAGCGTCACGATGACAGACGTACCCACATCAACGACGACCGCAATCCAGAGACTAACGAATCCGAACACACCCAGAATCAGCGCGGCCAGCTTGGTGATGAGGCTGAGGGTGATGTTCTGGCGGATAATCTCCACTGTTCGTCGCGAGAGCCGAATCACACGCGGCAGTACAGACAAGTCATCGCGCATAAGGGCCATGTCGGCACTTTCCAGCGCGATATCAGTACCGCCCATTCCCATTGCGACACCAACATCCGCCAAGGCCAGCGCAGGGGCATCGTTAATACCATCCCCAACAACCATGATGCGTTCACCAGATTGCTGATACGCAGTAATCGCATCTGATTTCTGCTGCGGCAGAAGCTGGGCTCGCACCTCGTCGACACCGACACTGGTGCCAATCCCTTCGGCTACTCGCTGGCGGTCGCCAGTGAGCATCACGATTTTCTCAATACCCTCGGCTCGAAGCCGGGAGATCACTTCGGCAGCGGCCGGGCGCTCCTGGTCGGCTATTGAAATCTGGCCGAGGATTCTTCCCTGCTCCGCAACGTAAATGGCAGTACCTGGCTGATCGGCGGATGAAAGCGCCTCAATCTGATCGACGGGCACGTTCAGTTGCACAAGCAGGCGCTCGTTGCCGACTCCAATGCGGCGACCATCGACGGTGGCAATTGCACCCGCACTGGTGACGGCCTCGAAGTTTGTGACGTCCGGAAGAGAAAGGTTCATTTGCGTGGCGCGTGCCGTAATCGCTCGGGCGAGTGGGTGTTCACTATTGCGCTCGACGGCGGCCGCGAGGGTCATGAGGTCACTCTCACTGACGCCATCGGCGGTCTGGATGCCATTCACGGCGGGTCTGCCCATGGTGAGCGTACCGGTTTTATCGAAGGCAACAGTTGTGATGCGGCCGGCTTCCTCCAGTGAGGCTCCACCCTTCACCAACATGCCCAGCCGGGTGGCGTTACCAATGGCTGACACGATAGAGACCGGTGTACTGATCACAAGGGCACACGGGCAGGCGATGACGAGTAGAACGAGCGCCCGGTAGAACCAGGTACTGCCGTCTCCAAAGGCCCAACCGGTCAACGCAATAGCTGCGGCCAGAGCCACGACGATCGGTGTATAGATCGCGGCGAAGCGATCGACCAATTGCTGACTCGGCGCCTTGGCAGAGCTGGCTTCTTCGACCAGGCGGATGATGGTAGCGATAGTGGAATCCTGCGGAAGCGCAGTCGTGCGTACATCAACGACGCCGGAGCCGTTAAGGGCACCCGCGAACACTGTTTCGCCAGCCGACTTATCGAGAGGCATCGATTCCCCGGTAATGGCACTTTCATTGAAGGCGCTGTACCCGGTAACGATTTCGCCATCAACCGGCACACGTTCTCCTGGCCGGATTCGCACAATATCGTCCAGGCTGAGTGATGTTGCTCGCACACGCATCTCCTGGCCATTGCGGATGAGCGTGGCTTCTTCCGGAGCGAGTTCGAAGAGTGATCGAATCGAGTTGCGCGTGCGATCGAATGTGATCGCCTGCAGCGCAGTACCGATGCTGAAGAGGACCACGATGAGTCCGCCCTCGACCCATTCGCCGATGGCGATGGCACCGAGGACCGAGACGGTCATCAGCAGGTTCATATCGATGCGACGCACACGGACAGACTGCCACGCGGCCCGGGCTATCGGGTAACCACCGAGGATTATCGCCGCCAGATAGAGCGGGATAGCAATGGTGTCATTGGCTGATACCTGATCGAAGGCAAATGCCACCAACCAGAGAATCAGCGCGATGCCGGCATGTTGTACGGCACTATTGCGGTACCAGGGAATGCGTTCGAGATCACCACGGGTACCACCCTCGCGCAGATGCGCCTGGTAACCCGCCTTGTCGACATTGTGCGTGATGGTGCGGGTGAGGTCGTCGATAGCGACACCGTTCGGCGTGACTGTGAGCGTGCCCACGGCAAAATTGACTTTGACGTCATCGGCTCCTGGTGTGGTACTGACCACACGTTCGACCGTCTGGGCACAATCACCACAATCCATCCCGGCGACATCGAATACCAGTGGTGTGGACTGGGTCACGTCACCACCTCCGTTTCAACGGAGCAGACTCCCGGAGCGACGAGTTCAAGCAAATGGGTCAGCGTTTCGTTGGCGATGGTGTAGTACACCACCTTGCCCTGACGGCGACGGCTCACCATGTTGTTACTGCGCAATACGCGGAGCTGATGGGAAATCGTGGTGCGATTCACACCGGTTGCCGCAGCGATATCCGTGACACAGAGTTCGCCATGCAACAGCGAAACCAGCACACGCAGGCGGGTGGTATCGCCAAGCACCGAGAACATGTCGGCGGCCTCCATGATGGCGTTTTCATCTTCCAGATGGAGCCGGGCATGGTAGACCGATTCGGGATGCAGGCAATCGCAGGATTCATCTTGCACGATGTCCTGCAGGTTGATCAGTTTCAGGTTCGTTTCAGCAGACATGTGTACACTCCTACACTCGTTATTAATCCAAGTATATCATCGAGTGTATGACTGTACACGTGTTGATTCCGGGTATCAGTAGAGGCTAGAAACCAAGCTCGAACGGCTGGTCGATGTCGTAGTAAATCCAGTGCATGTAGTGATTCACGCTGATCATGAAGAGTTCACGGATGAAAGTGGTTTCAACGTCGATCCAGAACGCGAACCATGCATCCTGAGTACCTGGTAAGAAGAATGAAACCAGCTGGCAGCGCCGTCCTTCGATATAGGCGGTGGTGCCAAAATGGGCGCCTTCATGAGCGGCATAGGTGGTGTGGTATTGATCGATCGGTAAATACTGAATCTTGTTTGCTGGCTCTGGAGTACCGCCATTGACGGAGCGCAGTGCTCCATCGTCGGTAGAGACGGTGAGGAAGTTCTCTTCACGGAAGCTGGGCTCGGTTCCATCCAGGGAAATTCGACCCGCCAATATGGCATCGCTCTCGAAGGCCGCGGGGAGCTCATTACTTGCCGGAGTGGTAACGCTAAAGTTCGCCAGGATAATCGCGCCATTGCCTCCACTCAGCCACTCCCACCAACGCAAGCTGGTGCGGTTTGAAAGCGCATTGATTGCTGCTGCCAATGTGGCGGAGGCATCCGGTTCGGCTTCGATTGTGGGAGGCGTATCAAAACCGGTCAGGTTCGGATCCGGCATCAG
>CAZYDY010000071.1:0-8028 GCA_964646245.1 uncultured Sphaerobacteraceae bacterium | reverse complement strand
GTTTCGCTCAGGGTGTAGTCACCAGCGGGAACTTCAAGGAGGCCGATACGGCCATCGTTGGCGTCGCCGTCCTGGTCACAGGTACTGGCGACGACTTCTCCCTCTGCATTCGTGATTTCAAAACAGGCACCGATAATCGGGTTGCCAGCATCGTCCTGTCGGAGCACCAGCAGATCGCCGGTTTCCGGGGTGGGCTCGCCTTCGGAGCGAGCTTCGATAGTGGATTGGCCCGGCTGCACATCGATCTGCTGATCGGCAAGCGGCTCGGCACCTTCAGCGGCGCGGGTTTCACGGAGCGTGTAGCTTCCCGGCTGGAATCCACCCGGGAATCGGAGTGTGGTGGAACCATCGCCTGAGCCGTCCGGGCTGCCATCAGTATCACAGCCGCGGCTTTGGCTGGAGCCATCCAGCACGAAACAGCTTCCGTTCAGCGGGTTGCCATCGGCATCCACGCGCTGCACGGTAACTTCAGCGAATCCTTCGTGTTGGACATTGGTGATGTTGCCGGTGGCATCGAAGGTCACACGGCTCACACCCTGCTGGAAATCGGCCCCAGTCTGGACCGGCGCGCCGTTCACCGTCACCTGCATATCAACCCGGCCAGGTGTGGAAATGTTCAGGGCAGTGGCTACGTAACCATCGCCATCCTGGGCAAGCGCAATATCGCCGAACGATCCGTTGGCATACGCAATGCCGGTAGTGGCGAATACGTTGGTATCGCGGGAAGCACTATTGAAATCTGCGTAGATACCGGTTTGGCCTTCGGCAACATTCACCTGGCCTTCTTCAACCGAATACTGGGTGCCGCTTCTATCTACAGCAATAAGTTCCCAGTTCCAGCTACCAGGCGGCACACCAAACACACCGGTCCAGAATCCATTGATTTCCTGGAGGCGGGTCTGATCGCAGTTGGCATCCCAATCGCTACAGCCAACCTGCTGTTGGAAATCGCCAACAAGCACAACACGCTCGAAATCAGCAGTGTCGCTGGAAAACGGCTCTTGCGCGGCCTTCAAAATCGCCTGTTCTGGCGACATCGGTGTAACCGCAGCTTCTGCAGTGGCGAGCGGAGCAAAGAGCCCAACCACCATTGCCAGCATTCCCAGCCAGTGTAAGAACGCACCGGAACTACTTATCCGGGGAATTCCTGGAGCCTTTTTGCGCCTGGTGTGTGATTGTGCCATTCGTGCCATCCCTCTCTTCCGCCGCTGATCGTAGATGCAGTGAGCAGTATCTCTATGTTCGGCAGTTGCTTGCGTTCATCATACCTGTAACAGGCAGGGACGAAGCGATGCTCGTGTTGTCTTCCCGGACATGGCGATCACAGCAAGCCATGATCGCCATCAAGAGGTGGCCTGATTGGGAAAGGGAAGAGTGAGGACAATTTGTCCGTTGAAGCCACCTCTCATCCTTTCAAACGTTTCGATCAGGTGTTTGGTTACACCCATCTCACCGATTCGCCTAGATCAACCGGTTCGTACCAGTGAGCTCGATAAGTCGATCGAAGTAATCCGGGAAGGTCTTGGCGGTGCAGCCAGGATCGAGAATACGCACGCCGGGCGCTCGTAATCCGGTAACGCCGAAGCTCATCGCCATGCGATGATCGTCATACGTTTCGATTTCCGCAGGGGTGATCGGCGCCGGAGTGATGGTCATACCATCCTCGAATTCCTCTACCTCCTGGCCGAGTTTCCGCAACTCCACGGCCACGGCAGAGATGCGATCTGTTTCCTTGATGCGGTTGTGTGCAACGCCACGGATGGTTACCGGGCTATCCGCGAACGGCGCGATGGCTGCCAGGGTCTGTGCGGTATCCGAGACTTCCGTCATATCGAACTCGCCACCGCGCAACTTGCCGCCTTCCGGGCCGCGCACGATGGTTGCATAGTCCTGTACATCCACCGTTGCACCCATTTCCTCGAGGATATAAACGAAATCGAGGTCTCCCTGAAGCGACTCAATGCCGAGTCCCTCCACGCGCACCTCGCCGCCGGTAACTGCTGCAGCCGCGAAGAAATAGCTGGCGTTGCTGGCATCTGGCTCAATGGCGTAGACCTGACCCTTGTATCGCTGGCCCGGAGCAACGCGGAACTGGCGATAGTCCTCATCGATCTCGGCCTCAACACCAAAGGCGGACATCACGTCGGCCGTAATATCGATGTATGGCTGGGAGACGAGCTCGCCTTCTACATTGATGGTCATACCATTCGCCGCATATGGTGCCGCCATCATCAGGCCCGTGAAATACTGGCTGCTCTTGTTTCCCGCCATGGTGACGGTGTCGCCGGTGATGCCTTTTGAGTCGATCCTGATTGGCGGGTAGCCATCGGTCATTTGAGAGGTAACGCTGACCCCGAGCTCGTTGAGCGCCTTGATAAGCGGGTCAATTGGTCGTTCACGCATGCGCGGAACACCATCCAGCACAAAGCTCCCGTGCCCAAGGGCAACCATTGCTGCCAGGAACCGGACGCTGGTGCCGCTGTTACCCAGGAAGAGTTCAGCACTTGTAGCGGGAATTTTGCCGTTGCAGCCAGTGATGGTAAAGCTCTGCGCCTGCGGGTCGCTGGTGACGCGGATTCCAAGCTGGTTGAGGGCCGCCGCCATGTAGCGGGTGTCATCGGAAAAGAGTGCTCCGGTCAGCACGGTCTCACCATCGGCAAGGGCGGCAATCGGCAGGGCACGATTGGTGATGCTTTTGCTGCCTGGGATGGAAACTGTTCCCACTACCGGCCTGGTTACCGGCGCGAGCTCCAGCATTTCGGACCGAAACGATGAATTGTTAATGAGCATTCCCATTGGCAACCACCTCAAATTCTGAAAGAAACACCAACGCCGGGGCATGCCCCGGCGCGGTAGGAAACTCGGTGTAAATCTTGCGGCTACAAGCGCTGGTACTCTTCGAGATCGAGCACAAACACCGTAGCGGCTGCTGGCTTGCTGGCCTGGCCCTGCACAGTTACCGGCTGACCGGCGTGCGCATGCTGCTGAACAAGTGCCAGTACCTGATCGATCTGATCTTCCTCAGCACCGATCATCAGGGTTGTATTGCCCCGGCGCAGGAATCCACCTGTACTCGCCAGTCGCGTAGCGCGGAAGTCTTCTTCCAGCAGCGCGTCCACAACGGCATCGGCATCTTCGTTCTGCACAACGGCAATGATCAGCTTTTTCATGATCTTCTCTCCATGTCACATCAACGGCCGTGGGGTCGTGATGCGTTCATAGTACCACGGCATTTGGCCCAACTATGGGATTATTTCCCCGATTTCCACCGCTGGTTATCCAGGTAGCCCTGCAAAATCACGGCAGCCGCCATGGCATCGATATGTTGCTTGCGCTTCTCTCGCCGCGTGCCCTGCCCGATCAATGCCTGGTTGGCCACTGCAGACGAAAGCCGCTCATCGCTATACACAATCTCGATACCGAGGGACTTCCCCAGGTCTTCTGCCACTTCTCGCACCTCGGCTGCCTGCGGCCCTTCCCGACCAGACATACCGATTGGCAAACCGACAATGATTCGCTTGGCACCATATTTGTCCATGAGCACGCGGAGTTCTTTCGCAACATCCTTGCGCGCATCAATCGTCGCAATCGGGCTGGCAATCATGCCCATCTCATCGCTGACGGCCACGCCGATTCTGCGTTCGCCAATATCCAGGCCAAACAGCCGTTCCATATCCATTAATCCTCTGCTGTGGCCTCAGGCGATGACTCCGCCCCACCGGCGGTGGGATCAGCAACCTGAATATCTATACGCGCACTGTCTTTTGGCATGCGCTCAAACCACCAGCCGGGACTGATGCTCAGGTCATGCGTTTCAAATTGCTCTACCTGATCGAGACGCGCGTTCGCTTCGTCCAGCGAGGACCCGGACATATCGTTCCGGATGTCATCGAGCGTGCCATTATCGACCACGGCATAGGCAGTGGCTTCGGCACTCACCCGAAACTGGACATTGTCTGGCGCGGGCGCGAGGGCCAGTGGCTCCCCGAGGACTACGGATTCCGGATCGATCTCGTAACCATCCGGGACTTCGGATTGCAGGCTCTCACGGAAGAACGCGGTCGTTTCTTCTGTGACCACCGTTTGGTCATATACCAAACCTGTGGCGCTGACTGTACCGGAGATGCTGATCCGTTCGGCCTGTTCACCCGGTTGCGCTGAAACGGTGTAATCCTCGAAGTTGATCGGATCGGTGGTGACACTCGGCTCAACCACGGCCTGGCCTTCTGGCAGTTGACTGGTCCAGCCGATGGCTGCGGCACGGGTGTAATCGTTGATGACCGCATCCTCGAGAGCCTGGATATCCTCTTCAGCAACGATAGCGACTTCGATATCAGTTCCGCCTTCAATGGCGGAGTCACGATTGCTGTAATGGACCCCAAGGTCTCCCACGATGCCGGTGAGCATTCCCGGCTCCGCGTTCCCGTCTGATCCCGGCTCCGTTGCAGTAACAGAGACGGTCTCCTCGCCTGCAACATTGTTGGAGGCAGCAGGGACGGTGACATCGGAATCCGTGGTGTAACTCATTCCCTGGTAAATGGAGAGGGTTGTGCCCTGTGGCACGGTGATCTCCTCGCCGGTGGGATTACGGAGCAACACCTCGCCGGACGCGGTGTCCTGTGGCGTACGGTCAACTCCGGTGGTGGGCACAGATATCTCGAACGGCACCTCAGCCTCGGAGGCCTGTGCCGGGGCGGTGAATTCGATATCGCTCGGCAGCGATGCGCCCTCGGCGGCAACCGCGTAGTTAACTTCGCTGGAGATTGTGGTGCTCTTCACCGTCGCAACAACTGTCACATTCGGCAGTGCATACCATCCGGCGATAGTCGCGATGAGACCAACAACCAGGACGATTGCGAGAATAGTGCCCGCCTTGCGAGCCGTGGCACCGATGGTTGAGGACGAATCATCCTCAATGTAATCAAGCGAGGCATACGCCTCCCGATTACCGTCATCGTTGGATTGCCGCTGGTCTGCCTGGCGACGACGACGCCGGCCCTGTGGCTCATCGTCATCCGGGTTGGGAACCCAGGTTTCATACGACCTGGTGTTTCCGAGCAGTGTATCCGGGGGTCGCCAGCCGTGTTCAGATCGTTCTCCGCCAGTGGTGCGTATGCCGAACATGCTCGCTAATTGCGAACGCAGGCTGGCGTTGCTTTCAATCACAACGCTCACGCCTGCGCGTTCTGCAGTGTCCTTTAGGGCGCGGAACTCGGCGACGGTAAGCAATACCGGGCAATGATCCGGCACAACCAATACGATCGATTGCTCGACATGCCGACGGACTTCTGCAAGTACCGCCGGCATGGATGTATCGGCTTCAAGCTCTATGCGTATTGGCTCTGGAGAATCCTTGCGCTTCGGCATCTAGCCTTTTACCTTCTCGCCAACGAACTCTCCAACTGCCTTGATCGCATCGGAAAGCCCGGCCACATTCTTGCCGCCGGCTTCAGCGAGCTCTGGTCGGCCACCTCCACGTCCATCGACGAACGGGGCAATGTGACGAATGATATCGCCTGCTTTCAATCCGCGCTCAACCAGGTCCGGAGTCACCATTGCGAGTAGCGCCGGGCTCCCGTCGATGTCTGCACCGAGCACGATCACGCCGCTCTCGATGCGATCCCGTGCACGGTCGCCCATCTGGCGAAGCGCGCCACGATCGGACACGTCGACCTGGGAGGAAATGAGAGTGGAATCGCCCAGCTTCACCGCCACGCCGAGCAAGTCAGCGCTTTGCGCCGCCGCGAGGCGATCACGGTAATTCTGAAGCTCCCGTTCCTGCTCCCGCAGTTTCTCCTGCAAACCACGTACGGTATTCGGTACCTCCGACCAGGTGACCTTGAGGTCACGGCCGAGGTCCTCCAGCATGCGCTGCTGGCCCTGCATGCGCTCAACGGCCGTGAGGCCAGTGAGCGCCTCGATGCGGCGAACACCGCTGGCAATACTGCCTTCAGAGGTGATAACGAACGGGCCGATTTCGCCCGTGCTTTCCACGTGCGTACCACCGCAAAGTTCCTTGGAAACACCGTCGATGCTGACCACTCGAACGCGGTCGCCGTACTTCTCTCCAAAGAGCGCCATCGCGCCCTGTTCGATCGCTTCCTTCTGATCCATTACAGCGGTGCTCACCTCGCGGTTCGCAACGATCTCGTTATTCACGATCTGGTTGATATCACGCAATTGCTCGGCCGAGACGGGATCGAGCGATGTGAAGTCGAACCGCAACCGATCCGGTGCCACAAGGGAACCCGCCTGATGGCTATCTTCACCAATTACCGTACGGAGTGCCTTGTGCAGCAGGTGCGTAGCGGTGTGATTGCGCTTGATATGCGATCGGCGATAGCTATCGACCTGGGCACGCACCTTCTCACCAACGTGGATGAAACCTTCCTGCACCGTTCCCCGATGCACGATCAGGTCCGGTACCGGACGACGCGTATCGTCGACATCGAACAGCCCTGTCTCCGCGTGGATCTTGCCGGCATCGCCGACCTGACCACCGGATTCCGCGTAAAACGGAGTGCGGTCGAGAATCAACTCGATCTGCTCTCCAACTTCGGCCTGTTGCTGGGAGCCATCCTTTCCAAGGATCGCGACGATGGTCGCTTCACCCTGGGTGGTCTCGTAGCCAGTGAACTCGCTGCGCGGCTGGATTTCCGCATACAGCTCGCCCCAGTCGCGCTCGGCACCCGCAAAGGCAGCACCAGAGCGGCTTGTTTCGCGCTGCCGCTCCATTGCCTTGCGGTAGCCGTCTTCATCTACCTGCAGTCCCTCTTCCTGCGCCAGTTCCATGGTGAGGTCGAACGGGAAGCCATAGGTATCGTAGAGCCGGAACGCTTCCTCGCCGGGGATTACATTCTCACCGCGCTCCCTGAGATCGGAGGTGAGCGCCTGCAGGCGGTTGATTCCCGAGGCGATCGTCTTCCCGAAACTCTCTTCTTCGTACGCGATCACGCGCAGAATCTGACGCTGGCGATCTCGCAATTCCGGGTGCAGGTCAGCGAACTGGTTGATCACTCCCTGCGCGAGTTCCGCCATGAAGTGCTCGTTAATCCCGAGGAGGTGTCCATGGCGAATCGCCTTGCGGAGAACGCGACGCAACACATATGCGCGGCCTTCATTACCGGGCAACACACCATCACCGATCAGGAACACTGCTCCGCGCACGTGGTCCGCCACAATGCGCACCGAGCGATCGACCTGTGGATTGTGGCCGTAGCTGATACCAGCCAGGCCGCAAATGCGGGAGACGATTGGTTGATAGAAATCCGTTTCGTACATGGTGCGGGCGCCCTGGTTCAAAAGCACCAGGCGCTCCAGGCCCATGCCGGTATCTACACTCGGCTTCGGGAGCGGCGTTCGAACACCATCAGGTGTGGTGTTGTACTGCATGAACACGTTGTTCCAGAGCTCGAGGTACCGCGGGCAGTCACAGCCGGGTGCACACGTATCTTCGCCGCATCCCCACTGCTCGCCGCGGTCGAAGTAGACCTCGCTATCAGGGCCGTTGGGACCAGTAGGACCGGCCTGCCACCAATTGTCTTCCAGCTTGCTGATGCGCTCTACGGGAATGCCGATCTCATCGCGCCAGATGAGATAGCTGTCTTCATCCTCAGGGTGCACGGTGGGATACAGGCGCTCCGCCGGCATGTGCATCCACTCGGTAAGGAACTCCCAGGTGTAGTGAAGGCTCTCGCGCTTGAAGTAATCCTGCACGCTGAAATTGCCGAGCATAAAGAAGAAGGTGGCGTGACTTTCGTCTCCCACTTCATCAATATCAACGGTACGGAAGCATTTTTGCACCGTACACATTCGCTCGGCTGGCGGCTGCTCCAGTCCGAGGAAGTACGGGATCATCTGCTGCATACCGGCAGAAGTCAGCAACACGCTGGTATCACCGGCTGGCGGAACCAGGCTGCTACTGGCCACGTGCTTGTGCTGCTTGCTTTCAAAGAACTCGATGAAGCGCTGGCGAATATCGAATCCGGACATCCAGGGCATGCCGAACTCATTCACTTTGGTATCCAT
>CAZYDY010000070.1:0-8041 GCA_964646245.1 uncultured Sphaerobacteraceae bacterium | reverse complement strand
GCCCAGCGAATAGCCGGGCTGGCGATTGCCCGCTTGAGGGAATCCAACCTGGAAGCATCGCAAATCACACCGGATTACATCGATTCCGCCGCAGTGTTGGTGATTGGGCGAGAACTTAAGGTCGAGATGGAGCCGCTGGGACGCTATATCGCACCACGACGCTACATCGAGCGACGTGATGTCCTTGGTTCGCCCCAGTCGGATCGCACTCGTACCTGGCTCGAAGGGGTGTCAGCGGCCATCCAGCGCGATGACGAAGAGCTCATCACCCGGCGCGAACGCTGGAACGCAGCGGCGGAAACAATCGCCTCGCTGCTGGCGGAAAGCGCTGAGTCGCAAGAGAACTAGTCTGCTTCCGTTGGGCGAAGTCCACATGTGGAAACCGGAACCCATTCGCCGGTCGCATACACGTGTTCGAGTTGCTCCATAAACGGCGTGACGTCCACATTATTCGCCTGTAGCCAATCGGGGCTGAACACGGAATCGTTGTAGCGCCTGCCGCAATCGCATGCGAGCGTGACAATTGGGCCAACTTCGCCCCTGGCTTTCATCTCGGCTGCAATCTGCATGACACCATAGAGGTTCGTGCCGGTGCTGCCTCCATATCGCCTGCCAGTCACCTTCTCGAGGAAATGGCTCGCGGCATAACTGGCTGCGTTTGGTACGCGCATCATGCGGTCGACCACTTCCGGCACGAAGGATGGCTCAACCCGAGGTCGACCTATACCTTCGACCACCGTATCCGGACATTCGTCGCAATACGGATCAGCTTTCGGTCCTTCGTAATTGTCGTAGAAAACAGATCGCTCGGGATCGACGACGCACAGGTTGGTGCATGATCCGTGGTAGCGGATGTACCGACCAATGGTGGCGCTTGTCCCGCCCGTTCCTGCGCCCACCACAATCCAGCGCGGTACCGGATGTTCCTCTAACTCCATCTGGCGGAAGATACTCTCCGCGATGTTGTTGTTTCCACGCCAGTCAGTAGCTACACCAGCGTTCGTGAACTGGTCCATGTAGTAGCCGTTTGTTTCATGGGCGAGCTTGTGGGCAGCATCGTAAACATCACCCGGATTCTCTACGAAGTGGCATTTGCCGCCGTAAAATGCAATGGAGTCGATCTTCGCCTTGGAGGTGCTGGTCGGCACAACGGCTATGAACGGCACACCGATCAACTGCGCGAAGTACGCTTCGGAAATGGCGGTGCTTCCGCTGGATGCTTCGACAACGGTCGTGCCTTCGTGGATGTATCCGGAGCACAGGGCATAAAGGAACAACGACCGTGCGAGCCGATGCTTCAGGCTACCGGTGAGGTGCGTGGTCTCATCTTTCAGGTAGATAGTGATTCCCGGCAAACCTGGTGCCGACATTGGAATCAGATGCGTATCTGCCGACCGGGCGATATCCGCCTCAATCTTCCTGATTGCTCCAACAACCCAATCCCGACATGCCATGATGACACTCCTGAATACAACATCGCTATTTGAGACATTGTACCGCGTTCACCACAAGAGAAACGTCGGGACTGGTGTAACCAAGCCGAATTATTCAGCCACGTAGTAGTAATCGCACGTTACCTGGTCTTCATCTTCGATAGTGAGTGGATCAGTGGGCACGTCCAGTTCAGTTGCAGTGCCGCCTTCGTTGACCTCCGAGCAATACAGGAAATCATCCGTTACGAAATCACCTGTAAGCTTGGGGAGTTCATACTCGCCTGGAACGACGATGAGTAACACATTGCCGTTCTCATCAAGTTCACCGCTCCAGGGCTGGTCTGTTTCAACATTGGTTACGGTGACGAGGCGGCCTTCCTGCGGCTCAAGGGCATTGTCACTCTCTTGCTCGAAACAGTCTTCGTGCCACTCTTCGCCATCAGAGGCTTCTTCGCATGCTCGCCAGCGAAAATCGATGATGCCCTGTGGTTCATCGGTACCTACCTCTTCTATGTCAGCGTCGCTTTGCTGCCAGACTGCATAGAAATCACAGACGATGTGTTCGCCTTCCGCTACCTCAATAGTGGATGATTCCGCGATTAAATCGCCGGCATCTCCGTGCTCATCGAGAGGTGAACAGATCAGTCCCATGAGGGCCGCGTCTTCGGCGGAAGGTTGCTGGAATGCGTAGTTGCCTGCTGGTACGTCAAGCGTCATGTGGCCATTGCCATCGAGTTCACCGGTGAATTCTTCGCCGGATTCACTTTCGGTGAACGTGGCTGGCGCGCCTTCATTGACGCTCATGCGCCACGGTCCGTCGTGACAGTGGTCGAACCAGCTTGCATCGTCTGCTGGCACCGTCGCGCACTCGCGCCAATGGAGCTCGATGGTTGCGTCCTCCTGTGCGGCCGCGGTGGAATACGCAATAAAGAAGATTCCAAACGTCAGTGCCGTCAGGATGAATGTCCGTGTGATAGTCATGCGTACTCCCTTGCTTCGTTTCGTTCCCTGCAAAGGAGGCCGCAAGTTTGGTGCCCTATCGGAGTCGCGCCAGCGTGGCCATGTTGCCAGCAGTCGTCCAGACACGCCAGGATTCATCATATGGCGTTGGCCATCCACCATCGGGTTGTTGTTCGTTCAGCAAGGCATCCACCTGGGTTGAGATGATCTCCGGGGAAATCCTCCTGGTGATTTCAGGCGAACCGCCCAACGCCAGCGTGAAGAAGTGCTCGGCATCTTCGAGCTTGCCGTGTTTCAGCATCTCCTCAATGCGTGTGGCCAGCAGGTCATACCAGCTTTCGGAGTCGGGCAACTCAACACCAGCCGTGTACTCCACATAGGGAAGCACGGTGTAGAACTCACCGCTCTTCGCTTCTTCCTGCGATGATTTCTCCTCGAACAGCCGCTCAACGCGCTTGAGAACGACGTCACTTGCTATACCGAGCGCTGCTGCAAGCCCGGCCACACAACACGCCGGGTTGAGACTCGGGTGTTCCCACGCGGCAAACCATGGCTGCATGAATCCAGATCGACTCTCATCGGAGAAGTGCCAGTCACCATCGTCGTGCTGGTTCGTTTCCAGCCAGCCTTGTAGCCCGGCCTTCATCTCTGCCCCGACTTCTTTCGGCAATACCAGCAAATACTGCATGGCGATTCGTGCTGCGAAGGCGTTACTCGAGGGATGGTGGATATCTGGCTCGAGCCGGTTACCAAAACCACCATCCGGATTTTGGTATGGCGCCAAAGCAGATACTACTTCGATGGGGTCGCCATCAAACCACAGATGGCGGATCAGCGCTGCAGGAAGCGCTGCTCCCTGCTGCTCAGTGAAGGCGAGAGCCCGTTCAGCCGCAGCCTGGGCAAGGGGAAGCTGGGAAGATGTTAGAGCAACCATGTTCACCTCTCTCTTTATGAAGCTTCAGCACGATCACTGATCTGTAATTCAGGAGAGTAGAACAGTTGTTCTTGAAGGTCAACAGGGTGGTGGACGATTAGTCGAGTTCGATATCGTCCTCTTCTTCCGGTTCTTCGTTGTCATCCTCGTCATCCGCAATCGGCGCGAACCCGAGTGAGAGGCTCTGCTCCACAATGCCGCGACGAACCAGCTTCTCAGCCTCGCGGAACTTGGCGACCAGCGGATGCTCCGGGTCGACATTGATCAGCATTTCGCGAAGCTGCCGCATGAGGTCGATGGTCTTGTTGAAGGTCATCACCAGGTCACCTTCGCTCAGCTCAATCGCCTCGCCAATCTGACTCATGCTCCAGCCGCGGCACCAGTGGAACGCCGGTCCGTAGAAGCTGGGATTGTGTCCTTCGCTGATGAAGAGGCGGTGATCACGCTCTTCTCCAAGGATTTCGTGCTCGAGGTCGTCGAGACGTCGACGCAGGTTCACCAGTCGTGTCGCGAGCGTGAAAGCGTTGTTGTACCGGAAGTCGCGATCGAAACTAAACCAGCTACAAACTTCGGCAATTTCGGCCGCGCTCAATGGTGTGAGCATGCCCTGGTCGATCATCTCGCACAGGATCAGGCCATCCGTATCGAAAACATCGGCCAACATGTCGGCCTTTTCCGTTGGATATCCGCGCTGCAGATACCCGAATCGATGCAGCACATCGCGGATACCCCGGATGATGCTGCGAATGCGAACATCCTCTGCATCAGCCTCACGCTCGAGAATCGCCGTGAGCGTTTCCTTTTCCCGTTCCAACTGGTCACGCCGCTTCATGCTGCGGTGATGCTCTTTCCGAACCTTGCTGTCCCGGAATGGATGCTCCGCCTTCCTGGCGTTGATCGTTTCCAGCTGCTGCCGGATTTCCTCAAGCTGCTTGTTGAGTTCAGCGATCTCCTGGTCGGCTTGCTCGCGCAACAGTTGCCGGTGGGCGGATGCCATCGCATCGAGGTCCGGCAGGTAGAATTCCTCGAGCCTGGTCAACATCGCATCAATGGCTTCTGTGTCTTCCTGGAGCTGGGGAATTACGGCCTCGGTCATCTCCTGCCAGTGCTCCGGAACATCCACTGTTGCAGTGTTTTCGACATAGTCGAAGTGGCGATACTCATCCACTATCGCAACAGAACGGTCATTCTGGCGCAGCACGTAACCGATACCATTGCTACCTGCGCGTCCAAGCCAGATGGCCCAGCCATGATCGCGTGTATGAAGCACCAGGCCTGGTTTGGCACCGCGTAACAGCTTGCGCAGTGCGAGCCGGCCAGGCTCCTTCCACGGCGTTGAGGAACTCACTTCCGTTCGCAAGGCAACGATAGTGCTGAGCAAATCCTGCTCTTGCCGTTGCAGTCCAGTCGTGGATCGATTCAGGCTCTGGTACTCATCGAGTAGCTCATCTGCCCGTGCGATCTCCTCATTGCGGCCAGCCAACAAGCCCGCCTGCTCGGCCTCGATCTCGAGAATATCGTTCTCGATCAGGCGAATGCGCTGACTGGTCTGGTACTGCGCAAGCGATCGTTGCAGCATCTGGCGCACCCGCTCACCACGCGGTGGATCCCACAGGTTCAATACGGTGTTGTACCGAATCGCGAATGCGGACTGCACAGGGTGCAAATCACCAGTAGCCACTTCCATGGCTTCCTTGAACGGAATGATGGGGGAGTAGGGGATGACCACATGGCCAAACAGGTCCATTCCACGCCGACCAGCCCGGCCCGCCATCTGCTGGAACTCATTCGGAATCAGGATACGGCGACGCCGTCCATCCCACTTGCTCATTCGGCCAACAACCACCGTTCTCGCCGGCATGTTGACACCCAGCGCGAGGGTATCCGTGGCGAATACCACCTGCATTAATCCACGGCCGAAGAGCACTTCAACCAGCTGCTTCAGGATCGGCAGCAAACCGGCATGGTGGAACCCGATGCCCTTCCGCGCCAGGTCAGTAATGAGCTGAACCTGCTCCAGTTCCTGGTCTTCCGGTCGCATGCTGGTGAGATACGTCTGTAGTACTGCCTCGATTTGTTCCAGCTGGCCCGGTTTCACCAGTCCTGGACGCATCATTGCCAGCCGTTCTGCGAAGACCTGGCAATCGTTGCGGCTAAACAGGAAGTAGATCGCTGGCAGGAGTTGTTGTTCTTTGAGCGTATCCACGATCTCGTGGACCTGTGGCTCCTCAATTGCTTCCCGCAAATGATCGGATCGCCTGCGTCCACCCGGCCGTCGTCGGGCCTCGCCGCCAATATTTCCAAAGTCGCGAATCTGATCGCCATGGTGATCAATCACCATCGCCAATTCATTCTCGTGGTAGTAGTAGAGCGCAAGCGGAACCGGTCGAGAGAAGTGCTCGATGAGACGAATCGGTCGATGCGTTCGCCCGATCCATCCGGCTATCTCATGCGCATTGGTCACCGTTGCGCTCAGGCAGATGAACTGAATGTGCTCTGGCGAGAGAATAATGCTCTCTTCCCAGGTGGTGCCTCGATCCGGGTCGGCGAGATAGTGAATCTCATCGAAGATCACCGTCTCCACATCGTCCAGTTCCCACGGACTCTGCAGCAGCATGTTGCGCAGAATCTCCGTCGTCATCACGATAATGCGGGCATCGCGGTTTTCCGTCACATCGCCGGTAAGCAGGCCAACATCGTCGCCGTACACCGCGCGAAGGTCACGGAACTTCTGGTTGCTGAGCGCCTTAATCGGCGCGGTGTAAATCACGCGACCGGTGCGCCTGAAGGCATCCCAAATCCCGAACTCCGCCACAACGGTTTTGCCGCTACCGGTGGGCGCGGCAACCATCACGGAATCGCCACGCAGGAATGTCGCTATCGCTTCTCGCTGGAAGTCGTCCAGCGGGAACGGGTACATCGCATTAAACTGATCAATAGCATGACGGATTGCGTCATCATCATCGTGATCGATGTGGTCGTAGTCTGGCTGGAAAGATTGTTGGTCCGAAACGCTCACATAGACTCCCGGTGAAGCAATGTCATACGACATGCGCACTTATCACTCATATCAACGTAAAGTATAGGGCGTAGAGCGAATGGCCGGCCTGAAGTGAGGCACGTGGCCATTCGAGACAGCAGATCGGGTTACCAATGCGGATGGGCATCAACGCGGCGCTCTTTAGCGCGCGCGATGGATACAGGCAAACAGGGGTCAGCCGCTACATCAGTGAGCTGATTAGTGGTCTGGAAAGAGTGAAGGGCGCCGGAGATGATTTGTTTCTCTTCGGCCAGAACACCGGTCCGATCAAGGAGAACCCGATGGCGCGGATTCTCTGGGAGCAAACCGGCCTGCCCCTGAACATTGCTGCGCGGCGGCTCGATGTGTTCCATACCCCAATCGGGGCTGTGCCGATGCTGAGTACGGCACCGACGGTGGTGACTGTGCACGACCTCGCCTTCCTGAAATACCCTGATCAGATCCCAAAAAGCCGCCGTACCTGGTTGATTGCTGCCACCCGCATGAGCGTCCGCCGGGCAAGCAAAATCATTACCGTTTCCCAGGCGACCGCGAACGACCTGAAGGAATGGCTGAACGTGCCAGATGATCGCGTCAAGGCGATTCCATTGGCCATCAGCGGCAAGGTCGAGCGCGTTGAGGGCGAAAGCCTTGATATCTTCAAGATGAAATGGGATATCGATCGACCCTACGTTCTGGCTGTTGGAACGCTGGAGCCGCGCAAGAACCTGCCGACGTTGCTGCGTGCCTTCGCGAAGATCAAGGACGATGTCGATCATCAGCTCGTCCTCGTCGGGCCAGAAGGCTGGCTTACCGGCGAGTTGAAATCCACGTTGGATGAACTAAATCTTGGCGATCGCGTGCGGCTCACCGGCTTCGTTTCCGACGAAGAACTCGGAGGCTGGTACTCCGGTGCCGACCTCTATGTCTTCCCTTCGTACTACGAGGGGTTCGGCTTACCCGCCATCGAGGCCATGCGTTGCGGTGCTCCGGTTTTGGCGAGCGATAACTCCGCCTTCCCGGAAGTTGTGGGCGATGCAGGCGTACTGATTCCGGCGGATGACGTTGATGTGTGGGCCGATTCCATGCGAGATCTGTTGCGAGATGAATCTCGCCGCCTGCACCTTCGTGATCTCGGGTTTGCCCGCGCCGATGCATTCAGTTGGGATCGCACTGCCCGGGAAACCTACGATGTCTACAAGGAAAGCATCTCGTGAGTCTGCGTGTGCGTGACTTCGGCGAGTTCGCATTGATCGAACGACTCATCGCCGCGCTCCCGGAAGCGGCTCGTGGCAATGGTCGAGTCGCCGGTCAACAGGATGACTGTGCGTACTGGCCGAACCAGCCTGGCAAATCAGTTGTCACCACAGATGCACTGGTAGAAGGCATCCACTTCCGCCTGGATTGGACGGATTGGCGCAGCCTTGGCCACAAGATGCTCGCCGTCAACCTGAGCGATCTTGCCAGCATGGGCTGTGATCCCACGGTCGCCCTGGTGACCTTGGCGCTTACGGGCGATGAGTTGGTGGACGATCTGGAGGACATGTACAGGGGCGCCGGGGAGCTTGCTGCCACGTACGGAGTCGCTATTGCGGGAGGCGATATCGTACGCACACCTGGTCCGCTCACCCTGACTGTTACCGCCTTTGGGCATATGCCAGCCGAGCGCCAGGTCATGCTGCGGTCAGCGGCAGA
>CAZYDY010000069.1:0-8054 GCA_964646245.1 uncultured Sphaerobacteraceae bacterium | reverse complement strand
AGAAGCGGTGGAGCTACCTCGTTCGGTGATGTTCCCCTGGTGGCAATAGCCTCGCAGAAGTTTGATGCGTGGGAGCCTGATGCGTGCCCGCTGTGTGAACAGGGAGTACCGCTGGAGAAGCCGGGTACAACAACAAAGCCGGGTCAGTAGACCCGGCTTTGTCCGTTAAGCGGCGTCGGTTTCGCGACGGGCGTGCAGTTGCTCCTTGAGCTCGTGCAACTCCTCGAGGCGACGCTCGATCTGGTCGAGCACCTCGTCGCTCTTGTCTTCAACATATTCATCGCGGAGCTCAATCAACATCTGTGAGATGCGCGCGATCGTGCGCACAATCTGCACCGGATCGTCATTTATCGAGCCCATGTTCAGGCCTGCCATTGATCTTCCCCATGTTGATTGATGCCGTCTGCCATTTTAGCGGCATGTAAGCAGTGTACGGCCGTGATGTGAATATATCACAAACGACTGCGAACTCCATACTCACTGCTGTAGTTCTGCAGGAATTTCTCCATTCAGCAATACATCGATTGCGCCCTCTTCAAGGATTGGGATCCCGAGTGATTCCGCCTTGCTCGCCTTACTGCCTGCATCAGCTCCGGCGATTACCGCACTGGTCTTCTTCGAAACGCTGCTGGTGACCGTTGCGCCTTGTTCGCGGAGAGCCGCTTCGGCCTCTGGGCGGGTGTAGGTTTCGAGCTTCCCGGTGAGGACGAAGGTCAACCCTTCCAACGGAAGATCGCCCTCCGGTTCAACGCGCTCTTCCTCGACGGTGAGGCCATACTCTGTGAGCCGTTTTACCAGCTCGCGATTGTGCTCTTCTTCACCGAAGTCGTGCGCGCTTTTGGCGAGGACTTCGCCAATGCCGGGGATACCGGAGAAGTCGTCCAGGGTTGCGTTCATCATCGCATGCAGGCTACCGAATTTCTCCGCGAGTGCCTGCGCATTGCGCTCGCCGATGTGGCGGATGCCAAGCCCGTTAATAAGCCTCCAGAGGGGTTCCTGCTTGCTCTTCTCGATGGATGTGAGAAGGCGCTCGGCACTCTTTTCGCCGAAGCCTTCGAGTTCCAGCAGTTGCTCTTTTGTGATTGCGTAGATATCGGCGATGTCGTTGATGAGGCCTTCGTCTACGAAGCGATCAGCAAGCGAACTGCCAAAGCCATCGATATCCATGGCAACACGACTGACGTAGTGGCGAATGCGTTCTTTCAGTTGCGCGGGGCATGCGGCGTTGGTGCAATAGCGCATCGCCTGATCGGCTTCACGGAACGTTGGAGACCCACATACAGGACATTCGTCTGGCATCGCAAACGGTTCTTGCGTTCCGTCGCGATTGTCCTCGATCACACTCACGATTTGCGGAATCACATCACCTGCTCGTTGTACGACGACGGTATCGCCAATACGGATGTCCTTGCGGGCGATTTCGTCCTCGTTGTGGAGTGTGGCCCGGCTCACCATGACGCCGCCGATATTTACCGGTTCCAGTACCGCCAGCGGATTGAGCGTACCGGTGCGGCCAACGTTAATGTGAATATCAAGCAATTTCGTTGTGCGCTGTACTGCAGGGAACTTGAACGCCGTGGCCCAGCGAGGATCGCGCGAAACGTACCCTAATTGCTCCTGGAGTTCGAGATTGTCGACCTTGATCACAACGCCATCTATTTCGAAATCAAGCGTGTCCCTGACTGCCAGCCAGCTTTCGAGTTCGCCCTGGACTTCGGCGATTGTGTCGAAGCGTTTGGCGTCCAGAGAAGTAGGGAAGCCGAGTTCACGCAAGAACTGCAGGCATTCGAACTGGGTGTCCGGCAGCTCACCGTCCTCGACGTAACCGATCTGATAAGCGAACATCCGCAGCGGACGTTGGGCAGTGATGGCCGGGTCCTTTTGGCGCATTGAGCCGGCAGATGCATTGCGCGGGTTCATGAATGCTTTGCCGCCTGCGTCTTCCATGCGGCGATTTAGTGCCTCGAAATCGGATTTGCGCATATAGATCTCGCCGCGGATTTCGATGGTGCCGGGCATCGGCCAGTTCTTTGGTTGCCGGAGCCGGTGCGGAATCGTCTTCAGGGCGCGGACATTGGGTGTGATGTTGTCGCCTACGAGTCCGTTACCGCGCGTTGCTGCGACGGAGAGCTCTCCGTTGACGAATGTGAGTGCTACTGCAAATCCATCGACCTTGGGTTCGACCGTGTATTGAACCTTCTCGCCATCGGCGAGGCGTTGGATACGTGCGTCCCAGGCGGTGAGTTCATCCTCATCGAAAACGTTGCTGAGGCTCAGCATGGCACGCGGATGTTTGACTTCCGGGAAATCCGATGGCGCGTACGCCCCGACAGTTTGCGTCGGAGACTCTGGTGTCACCAGCTCCGGGTTTTCCTCTTCCAGTCGTCGAAGCTCGTGAAAGGCTTCATCGTACTCGGCATCTGAAACGGTAGGAGCATCCAACACGTGGTACTGATAGCTCCAGTTATCCAGCTGCTGGCGAAGCTCTTCAACCCGTTCCTGCGCACCTGAGACATCGGTCATTGATCAACCCTTACAAGGCAATAGAAGTAACTCGACGCTAATGATAAACTAGCACAAACGTTCGTGTGGTACCGGTGACAAAATGGAACAGCAGGCAGAGAATTCAGAGCAGAGAGAACGGTACACCGCACTGTGTGACAGGGCCGTGGAGTTTGTCGAACGAAAAGGCGGAACTGTAAACGAGGATATCCTGATTGATCACGTTTTCGGGTCATCTGGTTCGGCGGCGATTTGGCGGCCATTGCTCCGGACTGTACTTGAAACGGACGAGCGGGTAATTTTCCGGGCCAATGGCGAATGGTTTATTCCGAGTGCTGAGCCGCTTGCTGATCCTCACCAGTTACTGTTGGGCGACTTTATTGCGCTTGACGTTGAGACGACCGGACTGAAGCCAAGTCGTAACCGAATTATTGAGATTGCGTTACTGCGATTCCGAAATGGTGTGCTCGATAGCCGTTACGAAAGCCTGCTGAACCCCGGTCGAAAGATCCCCGAATTTATTACCCGCTTAACTACTATACGCAACGAGGACATCGTTGATGCTCCCGTATTCGCCAATATTGCGGAAGACGTGCTCGAATTCATTGGTGATGATGTGCTTATTGGCCACAATGTCGGCTTTGATATCGGTTTCGTCAACGCGGAATTGGACCGTGCGGACAAGCCGAAGCTGATCAACGAGCGCATCGACACCATGGGGTTGGCAATGCGACTGCTGCGGGAAGTGCGCAAGCCCAGCCTTGATCACGTGGCCGCGGCTGTGGGACTGAGTCCTCGTGGTGTTCACCGGGCCGGTGGTGACGCACGGCTCACGGCGGAAGTGGCCATGCGCCTCATGGAAGAGGCGGCACGGCAAGGTATTGCCAGTGTTGACCGGCTGAAATCCGTGGGCTTCGTCCCCAAATCTCCGGCGGAAGAGGATGTGAGCAGGGCTCGTGTTGTGATGGACCGCTCATTGGCGCAATCGCTGCCAAAGAAGCCCGGTGTGTACATCATGCGCGACGCCAGCGGAGAGATCATCTACATCGGCAAGGCCAAGAATATCCGGACCCGGGTCAACAGTTATTACTCCGAGCTCATAGGCAAAACGCGCAAGATGGATGGCCTGATCGAGAACGTCGCCCAAATCGATCATGAAGTGGTTGGGTCAGAGCTTGAGGCGCTGCTGCTCGAGAGTCAACTTATTCGCCGGTATTTGCCACGCTACAATACGGCGCTAAAGCGGAGCGAGTTTTATCCGTATATCAAGGTGGATGTCACGAATCCATTTCCACGCGTTCGTTTGGTCCGCGACAGGAAGGATGATGGCGCCCGCTATTTTGGCCCGTACACCAGTTCTTCCAGCGCCCGCAAGACGGTAGATGTGATCAACGCATCGTTGCCGTTGCGAACCTGTACTCGCAGCTTCAAGAATTCCCGCAGCTACGGCAATCCATGCCTGGCATACGACCTGAAGCAATGTGTCGGGCCCTGTACCGGCAAGGTGCTGCGTGACACCTACCAGCAGTATGTGGATGCTGTGCTTGGTTTGCTGGATGGCAAGGATGACGCGATGTACCAGCAACTGCATCAGCAGTTGGAGGATGCTGCGGAACGACTTGATTTCGAAAAGGCCGATCGCATCCGCAAGAACATCCTTAATCTCACAGCTGTACTAGGCGAGCAGCAGCGAACTCGTGATGCCGAAGCATTGCACAACCTGGTGCTGGTGCTCCCTGGGCCGGAGGAGCATTTGCGTCAGGCGCTGCTGCTGATCCATGGTCGGCTCTGGGCCAAATACCTCATTGATACTGAAGACGAGGAAGCCACTACACAGCTTGCTGCAGGACTGGAGCGATCACTCCAGCGAGCGAATGACACGACCTTCGGTCCGAAAGACCATCACGAGGTTGATGAGGCGGGAATACTTACGAGATTCCTCTTCCGTAATGAGGGCAGCGAAGCGATGGTTCTCCTCTCGCTTAATGAGGCCGGTGAGATTACCGATAAACCGGCGGATATTGCCACGCGAGTGTTGACGGTTCCTGACGACGCCATTGCAGAGCTTGATGTAAAACGAGCGATTCAGAAGTCCGACGAAGAAGAGAATCTGGACGTCGAAGTAACTGAATCGTAGTGAGTTCCATCTGGGAAGCTATGCGCAGTAGCGGTCAATTACATTGACCGGAATCGCGGCGACGTGGCACTATGAAGCCACCACAACAGGCTGGCACTCTGCCATCCGACGGTTGAATACGTGAAAGGGCGAGGACTATGTCCATGCATCGTCGAGAACTCATGAAGCGAGCAGGAATTGTTTCCGCGGGCGTTGCTGCAGGTGCTCACCTGCGCACCAGTGGAGTTTCTGCCCAGGACGCAGATCTCGCGTTTTGGGATACGCTCAACTCTCCACCGCGCAGTGATATTGCCGATACGCTGGCTGCCAATTTTGGTGAAGCGAATGGCATCACCGTGGAGCATCGTGGCTGGAGCACCGAGGAGCTGGTGAACACCCTTCCGCGTTCCGTCGAGGGGAACCAGGGTCCAGACGTCGCCCAGGTGAACAACGGCGAGGCGCTTGCTGGCCCGATGATTCGCGCCGGTCAACTGGTGAGCCTGGCCCCGTATGCGGAGCAGTACGGCTGGAATGAGAAGATTCCGGAAGGCCTGCGAGCGCGTGCTTCCTACAGTGAAGATGGAACCGCGTTCGGCGAAGGTGACCTTTGGGGCGTGCCGGCCGAGGCTGAAATTGTTGGCTTCTTCTACAATCGGGCTATCTTCGAGGAGCATGGCCTTTCCGTTCCCGCGACGTTGCCAGATTTTGAGGCGCTGAATGCGACCCTGCGTGAAGCGGGTGTTGAACCAATAGCATTCGGAACGCTGGACAAATGGCAGGCTATCCACATTTTCGGCGAACTTCAGGGCCTGTATGGCGACCTCGAATATCTGGACGACCTCATTTACCGTCGCAATGACGCCAGCTTTGACGATCCATCCATGCACAGTGCTGCCGAGAAGTTGGTGGAATGGCAGAATAACGGATTCTTCCTGGAAGGTCATGAGGGTGTTAACGGTGACGACGCGATTCCGTTGTTCACCAGTGGCATGAGCGCCATGCTCATGCAGGGGTCATGGGCAGCCGGGGCTGTTGCAGAAGCCATGGGCGATGATGCCGGATTCTTCCTGATGCCACCGACCGAGTTGCCTGCAACCAACCTGCATGTTGGCGGTGTGGGTATCCCGTACTCCATCACCACGAATGCCGAAGATCCCGATCTCGCTGCTGAATTGATCGACTCCTTCATTTCCGAAGAAGCGTTCACGATGTTTGTGGAAGCTGGTATTTTGCCGATTGGCGAAATCCCTGAGGATCTTATTACAGAGGGCACGCTTTCCGGCGAGCTGTATGCCGGCTGGAATACCGCGGTGGAGGCCAATACTGTTGGGCACTACCTTGACTGGGCTACACCGGACTTCTACGATTTCCTGACGGCACGCCTGCAGGAGTTGCTGGCGGGGCAGATTGAGCCACAAGCGTTCGTAGACCAGCTTCAGGAACACTATGCAGCTTCCTTTGAGTAGATAAATGCAAACCCGATTCCCCGGGGTAGAGAAGACCTCTACCCCGGCGACCAAACCCGCGGCGCGAAGGTCACTGGAGCCCTGGCTCTACCTCGCGCCCGGGTTACTCATTTTTACGGCCTTCATGGCTATTCCCACCGTGGGCACGCTGATTCTCAGCCTTACCGAGTGGGATGGAGTCAGCTGGGGTACGGCTGCCTTCAACGGGTTCGATAATTATCGACGCGCCCTGACCGAGCCCGCGTTTCTCAACGCCTTCACCAACAACCTGTTGCTGATTCCCTTCTTCGTAATCATGCCAATGATCCTCGGAATCATCCCGGCAGCGACCGTGCATCAGATGCGGCTGCGGGGATCCCGCTGGTTCCAGGCGGGGCTGTTTCTCCCATACGTTATGCCGGGTGTGCTGATTGGTGTGGTGTGGGCATGGATCCTTAATCCGATTTTCGGACCGGTGAACCGAGTGCTCAAGGATCTTGGCTGGGCCAGTCCGCCGGTGTGGCTGGGCGACTTTACATGGGCGTTGCCGAC
Source organism: uncultured Sphaerobacteraceae bacterium (assembly GCA_964646245.1). Lineage (GTDB taxonomy): Bacteria > Chloroflexota > Chloroflexia > Thermomicrobiales > UBA6265 > UBA6265. Next base: position 1,439 of record CAZYDY010000069.1, on the reverse strand, counting down.
AGTTGGGTTTATCGGAGCGTGGGCCGCGTATGGCTTTTGTTACGTGGTGTTCCTGGCGGGGTTGAAGAAGATTCCGACCGAACTGTACGAAGCCGCCCGCCTGGACGGGGCCGGGCAGTGGCGAGAGTTCACGACGGTGACACTGCCCGGGCTGCGGGGCGAGATTGCCGTGGTGCTCAGCATTAACTTGATCAATGCGTTGCGAGCCTTCGACGTGATTAAGACCACCACCGATGGAGGCCCGGGTGATCAAACCCAGGTAATGGCCCTGTACATGATCAACTCGGCGTTCGGCGCAAACCAGGCCGGGTATGGAACCGCGATTGCGGTGTTGCTCTCGGTTATCACGCTCGTTGGCTCCATGTTGATCCTGCGATTTGCGAGTGAACGCAATGACTAGACGAGCTATTTCCTACGTTCTGCTGACGGTCGGCGCGGTTGTGGCGCTGTTGCCGTTTGTCGTCACGATTTTTGCCTCGCTCAAGACCGGGCCCGAATTGGTCCAGGGAATCCTCTCGCTTCCGGAAACAGCGCAGTGGGGGAACTACCGAGAGGCGTGGGTGCAGGGCCGGTTTGGGCGCTTCTTCAGTAATAGCGTGGTTGTAGCGGCCGGTGTTGTTATCCCCTCGATATTCCTCTCCACGTTAACCGGGTATGCCTTCGCGCGCTTCCGTTTCCGTGGTTCCGGTCTTGCGTTCGGCTATTTATTGCTGGGATTAGTCATCCCACTGCAGGCGATGGTGGTTCCGCTTTACTACGTGCTGCGAGAGCTCGGCATGCTGGATTCGTTGATTGGGCTGATATTGCCACAGATCGCGATGAGTATGAGCTTTGGAACGCTGCTTATGCGGCAAGCGTTTGTGAGCGTGCCGAAAGACATCATGGAAGCATCCATTGTGGATGGTGCCAACAGTTGGCAAAGCCTGTGGCAGGTGATGTTCCCGCTTAGTCGACCGATGATCGGTACGGTGGGGTTGATGTTCTTCATCTGGACCTGGAATGAGTTCATGCTTCCGTTGGTGGTTAATATCAATCCGCGTTACCACACACTGCCGGTGGGTTTGATGTATTTCCAGGATCGCTGGACCTCGAATATCCCGCTCATCGCAGCAGGTGCCACGATTATCTTCCTGCCGTTGATGTTGATCTTCATCATTTTCCAGCGCCAGTTGATTGACGGCATCACGCAGGGGGCGGTGAAGGGGTAGGCGTATACTACCTGCCGACATATGGAGGGGTGCAGACATGGAACCGGGCGAGAAATTAGAAGCGTTGCGTGAGCAAATAGCGGTATGTACACGGTGCGAACTACACCGCGCGGCCACCAATCCGGTGCCGGGCGATGGGAATCCACACGCGAGAATACTCTTGATTGGTGAGGCGCCAGGGTTTCACGAGGATTCTTCCGGCAAGCCATTTGTTGGGAACTCGGGCAAGTT